>DASVFI010000158.1:0-4151 GCA_036380115.1 Nitrososphaeraceae archaeon
CTTCAGGGCTTGAACTTTCATTTTGTACACCTATTGATGCTCCTTGTGGTTTCAGAGAAGAAGTTATATCGCCAGCAGTTGTTGTTTCCGAAATCTGACTTAGTTGTGCAGATATAGGAATTGTCGTAATTATTAAGCTGTTAAATAAGAGTATTGCTGTAATTATTTTATTCATGTTTTTAATAGTAATAAAAAATTATATTAAGTTTGTCTAATGCTCTTTGTACTGTCTTGCTTCTTCTTCTGTTATTCTAAAAAAGACATTATAGCCATTAACACGATCTATCGAATTCTTTGGAATATAATACTTATCTTTGTCTAAAGTGCCTTTTTGAGTTACAATATTTTCTATACCAACTTCTTGTACTTCTCCTAAATCTGCATTATCTATACATAATGCTTGTTTTTGATAACATCTTGGGATTAATAATTGGACTAGTGTCTGACATGTTTTTTATAGTTTAACATATTTTAAAATAGATCAATTTTTGAAAACGATAAAAATTTAAGAATAGTTTTATAACAACTTAATATTTATAATAGTTTATATTTTCTAAAGGGAAAAATAAATTAAACTTTTTCGAATGTCTTAATAAAATTGATTTGTTTATAACAATTTATTTTCAATCTAATTTCTTTTTCTAATTTGTAAAAGTATTTTATGTCTATATTATTATTATAAATTGTTATCTTATCATCAATCTCTATTAGTTCATATCATAAAAAATATAAATTTACCAACTATTGATGTTACATTAATTATTAACAAATGTAATCAATTCCTTTATTTCCTTTTGTAAATTTTTTAAAAAGATATAGGTTTTTGTAAAATTTTATCAACTCTAATTATTTTAATTTATCAATAAGTATATCATTTCAGAATATTAAACTAAAATAGGATACAAAAGGCTTATTATGACGGAAATAAAATTCTCATCGATAATAAATTCAGAAAAGATAATACTAAATACATTATAAATAACAAATAATATTGTAAGTATTGATATAATAATGACAATTCTATAATTTATTTTTCTTTTTAAATGTTTTATGATAAAAAATAAATGCAAAGATAGAAATAGATATCCAATAAACCAAAAACCATCCACAATAGAAACAACATCGATTTGTGTTTGATCTGTTTCTCTGAGGACAAATGATCTTGATATACTTAATATTAAGTTTTTAATTTACTATGCTATCACATTACTAAATATTATACGTAATTACTATTTTCACAATAAAACAATGGAATGACTACATTCTTTGTTGAAATGTATTTTCACTTGAAAATTGATAAGTATTATTATACCTTAATTAAATAAGTTGAGGTTAATTATATACACAGGAAAGGGAGGTACAGGAAAGACTGTAACATCTTGTGCAACGGCAATTAATTTAGCAGAAAAAGGTTATAAAACAATCTTGATATCTGCTGATCCTGCGCATACAATCAGTGATGCACTCTGTATTGAAATAGGACATTGTACCAAGAAAATTAGTCCAAACCTAGAAGCAATCGAGATTGATCCATTATTTGAAATAAGTAAAAACTATATGGATATTATTTCATCAATAAGCTCCTCGTTTATTGGTAAAGGAGTGAACTCAAATCTTGCTTATGAAATAGCAATGTTGCCTGGAATGACTCAGCTATTTTCTTTGATAAAAATTGAAGAAATAGTAAGAGAAAATCATTACGAAAGAATTGTCCTCGATATGCCTGCTTCAGGAGAGGCATTAAAATTTCTGTATTTTCCAAAATTAATTGGATCAATGGGTAAACATATTACAGGATTGACTACTCTTTTTAGCGGCTTTGCAAAGATGTTTCAACCAATGTCTAGTTATTATACTTACCTAGATTCTTTTACAGCTCAAACAGATATACTAAAACGTCTTGATAATTTATTTAAAATAATATCAAATCAAGATACTACTAGTTTGCGGTTAGTCACTAATTTGAACAATTTTAGTGTAAAAAACGCAAAACGAGCGTTAATGTCCGCTAACCTATTTGGAATAAATGTAGATCTTGTGATCATTAATAAAGTAGATTTTACTAACAAAGAAAATATACTGTTTTTAGAGAAAACTAAATTGAATTTTTTTCCTCTCCCCTGTAGAGAAGCGGAACAGCTGAAAGAAGAACTTGAAGGTATTAAAATGTTAAAAGACCATAGTTTTAACATCTTTGGTCATGACGATCCTTCTCATATTTTCTTTCAAGAGAAAGTTTATTCTATTGAAGATGACAATAATTCTATTATCCTTAGATTCAAGATCCCTTTTGCTAATACCGCTCGTTTAGATGTTAAAAAAACATACGACGAGTTAATGGTCACTTTGGAACATGAAAGAGGCATTCTTGTCAATACTGTAACTTTACCTTTTGCTGCTTCAACCATGAGAATAGATTCGAGTAGAATTGATAATGACCAATTAGAAGTCATACTACGATAATAACTATTTTCATTTATGATCCCAATTTTTAGCAGAATAAACTTTTTTAATTAATAATTATACTATTGCAAAATTTTTTTAGGCACCTAATTAATGTAACATAAATTAATTAATTGTTTATCTGTAAAGGTTCATCATGTTATCAAATTTAAGATTGAGTAAATAATTTTTATATCATCATTTAAATTATTTATTTAATAAAATTTTTATTTGTTTAAATATTTTAAAAGATATATTTTTCTTGATAATTCAAATATCTAAAGATAATTTATATATTGTTTTAAATGATTCCTGTTCATACAACTAAAGAATCTCTGTTACTAATGATTTTAGGCTATATCTAAAGTATTTCATGGACTTAAGATAAAGTATTCAAACAGATTATTAGCATCTATTGTAATAAAATTACTTATTAAGATAAACTGCTGTTTTAATTCCAACTTTAGATTATTTCTTTTGAAAGTGGATGGTAGAAGCTTCAATAACACCCATAGCAGACGTTAAACCTAGAGGATGTAACACATAATCTAAGAAAATAAAAACTTTAATTATAATGAGTATAAAGTAGAGAAGCATCTGATGCTTTTGAGGACATTGTTTTATTTGAACTTTGCAGATTATTCTAACATAATACTTATTATTTTCCTCTTCAAGTAACTATATATGAAATTAGTATATAGACAAAATACATCTTTTGAAAATACTATAATGATTTTAATTCCTATTTTGATTCTTTCAACCTTAATTATTACAATTCCTAGCACTATTTTTGTTAATGCACAATTAGATTCCACTAATTCATTAAATAATACATTATCTGTAACTGGATCAGCTACAACTAATACAAAGTCAGATAAAGTTAGTGTATCACTTGGTGTGGAAACAACCGATAAAACTGCAGAAAAAGCCTTACACTTAAACTCTAATTTGATGAATAAAGTTATTAATGCATTAAAAGAATCAGGAGTTCAAGAAAATGAGACAAGTACTTCCTCATTTACTATAAATCCTAATTACAATTATTCTGAATATGGAGCTAAAGGAAATTTAATAGGTTTCACTGTATCAAATTCTGTTCATATTACAAGCTCTAATATTAATCAAATTTCGCAATGGATCGATACGGCTGTCCAGACTGGTGCTAACACCGTTAATGACATTTATTTTAGTATATCTCCTAATAGGTTAGAAGAAATAAAGAATTCGTTGCTAAAAGAAGCAGTTGCAAATGCTAAATCCAAAGCTGATATTGTTGCTGCAGCAGGAGGATTAAATATTGCTGGCATACAATCAATTACCGTCGGAGAACTAGGTTTACCTACAGTACCAGTATATTCTAAATCTGTTGCTTTTGATGAAACATCTTCAACTCCGATTCTTGCAGGGGAACAGGAAATTTCTACAACAGTAAGTATTGTCTATATTTTAGGTAGATAATTTTATTATTTATTCGTGATTTTATTGTAAATATCTACCTTAGATGCTAATATTTTAAGATAGATAACAATATCATTGTCCTTATTGCCAAGAAGGAAAATTATGTTAAAAAAAGTAATATATCAAGAAGATCGAATTCCTCGGTTTATTCTATTAGTGAAATTTAATAAATATTAGAGTAATAATTACTTAGTAAATTAATTAATATAAAGACCATTGAATAATAAATTTAGATTGTTGGTAATCCGACT
>DASVFI010000159.1:0-9641 GCA_036380115.1 Nitrososphaeraceae archaeon
TTTATATGAGAAACAATAAAACTACTCATTTCAATTGTAAATAGATAAAATTCCTAATTATATTTCGTCTGATTTTTAAAATAATATGAAAATAATACATAATTCAAGTTCTTCTGTAACTTCTTTTTTTAAATCATGTATCATATTAAAATAGTATTAGTCAATAATATATTATTACTTGATAACATAATAATACAAGGTTAACGTTTTATTACCAAAGAATACTTAGTACACTTAATATGTCGATAGTTAAACTTGTCAAATTAAAGGATGATACTCATGCTGAACTTAATAGTATAGGTTTGAGAGGTGAATCGTTTGATGACATTATAAAAAGATTAACCAGAAAATACAAAGAGAAGAATAAGAATGACAATTAGAGTAATTGAAGTTTGGGATGCTGCAGATAGGTCAGAAAGTATATCCCAAAGAATCAATGATGTAATAAGAGATAATAATATTACTAGACAAGAACTTATTGATATAAAATATTCTACTGTTTATATCCCAGATGATAGAAAAATAACCAGCCAAGCGCTAATAATATTTGATAAAAAAGATAACAAAGTTCTAGAATATCCAGAAGAAAATGATGATGGTGAAGAAAAAGAAGTTGTCATGACAGAATTAGATCTAGTCGATGATAAAGATGAATTGCTTAGAAAGTAAGAAATGAGTTCTCTAATACATCTAAATCTTGTAGTTATACTTGTAGCAATCTAATTTATATGAATACGGAATATATAGAATATTGTAAAGTATTTAAAAAGAAAAAATCTGTCTAAATAGATCACTTATAACAAGAAATGTGTAAATATATTCTCAAGGCACAATCTTCAACTATACCAAAAGAAATCAAACAACGATCGTTAGCAATTTGTTGATTTATTTTCTTTTATGTTTCTCCCACTCATGAGGATATGGGAATTTAATTTTTTAACAATTCACTTTCATATTCTTTTAAATCCTGACTGTAAATAGAAGTAATTGAAATAGAATAAAAGAGGGATATTAAAACGAATGTTATATTTTTAACAATATCTATTCCTCTTCTTGTGATTCTAGTGGCAGTTGGATTATTGATTTAATCCATATATATTAGAATATTTTTCACTTTCTCCTGGATATCGCCATGTAATTGTGACATCATAGGAGGCTATGTTATTAGAGATATCATCGTCAAAGGACATTTCAAATGATGCTGTCATATTTGATCTTAAATGACTTGGTTTTGTATATGTTGATTTACTTCCTATCATTTCTCCTGTTTCATCATAGAAAGTACCAATTATTATCACATAATCCACATTGTTGTTAATCCTATTGTGCACTTGTCCGATGAATTTACCAGAATTTTCGCCAATTTCTACTTTATGGCTTAACAATTCAACTTTCTTTTCTTCTTGTGTGGTTTGACTATAAATAAAATTTTGAGATACTGAAAAAATTCCTATAACTAAAAAAATACATATCAACAATTGTAATTGTAATTTCATAATCAAGAGTTTTTACTGAAGTAATTAAGGCTTTTCTTGAAATGTGAACAGTAAATGAATTCTTTGCCTCTTGATATATACTTGAGAATATTGAAAAATACAAAGAAACATTCACAAAGCAATAATAAAAAACTTTAGTTGATTGAACTATAAACTCTATATTTTATCATGGCTAGCCAGTGCCTAGGTCGACATGTCCTTCAAACTTCGGATCAGTTTGACCTTCAGTCATTCCTCCATTCTCTTCACCTTGATCTTGGGTCATATTTCCGCCTTGATCTTTTCTTATCAATCCCTCATGTACTATTTCACTGGCAGTTAGTGTAGATATTGCCGCAATTAAGGCAAATGCAAGAATGATTTCATGTCGTTTTCTCCTTAATAAGAATACTATATATCAATTAAACAATTCCTATTAGTAGCATAATATTTGATTGTCATATCAATAATTTCCGTAAACCTCCATAAGTGACAGGAGCATATTTCCAAAACAACACATTTGAAATTTTTTCTAATATTCCCTACTTTTATTTGATTAAATCCAAAAGAAGAATCTTTACATGTGGGGGATCACTTGTTTATATACATAGTATATATTAATGTATTTTATAATATCGAAATATCTTCTAGAAGCATTTACGTAATAATTTGCTAAAATTCTATTATAAAATAATAGTCACATTATATACAAAGAGAAGTATCATGAATAAATCAATCATTCCAAGTCCATCTATTATTGTGATAACTATTGTATTATATGCCATGGTAGGTACTTTATTTTTTGAAATGAATATTGCTCTTCAAGAAAGAGAAAATTTTGTTGTTGATGTTGATGATAGGAGCAATGATAATAAGACCGTTACTCAACAAGTAGTTGAATCTCAATGTAAATCTCCTTGCCCATCTTCTTCGGAAATGTGTATCGAAATGTGTGTATAGAGAAATAAACAAATCATAATTTTTTTAAATCTTTTTGAAATTTTATTTTTTTCTGAATTTATTTCTAATCTCATAGATTCAGGCGCATTGTTGTTGAATTGTTTTTGTTTATGTTATAATACTTGCTGTTTTTATTTTGGTTTAGGTTTAGTAGGAATATCTAAGACAATTTGTTGCTCTTGCAGTCGTTTCACTTATTTTTCTTGCTACTGGTACTATTTCTTCTTCTAGTATACACACTATTCCAATCTAGGTATTATAAATTAATTATAGATATAAAATAAAGTATTTTGTACTATAATAATTAACTAGAAAAAAATGATCTAGCACATGCTAGAGAATAAAAAGTCATTTTGTTGTGAAGTTTGTGGTGGAACGATAGCAGCAACAAGGAAAACGAGTGCAGGGACTATAAATGAATATCATAAAGACGGCACTATCAAAATACATTATACCTGTTCAAACCATATTGGATCTTTACAATAAAATTGTAAAATAAATTGAGAATAAATAAAAAATTCTCTCTATATTTATTATTGAGATAATTTGTAAAAATTTTAGTTATTGAGAAATGATAAGAGTAGATGTTTGATCATTGGTATTGTTAGATAGTGTATAAATTCTATCTGTACTTGGACTGGATCTACTTGAGCATTAATAGATTTTAATGATTTTATGTTATTAGAGATAAAGACTAATGCTATTAATATTATAAAATAAATTAAATTTCTATTAATTATACATTATGAGTCAATATAATACAATGACAGTTTATAGTAAATTATATTGGAAGTTAATATAACATGTTTTTCTTCACTTAGTTAACGATAAAGAATCAAATATTGATAGTATCAGATTAGATAAAAAATAATCAGATTAGATAAAAAAATATTACGCAAAGTTAAATAACTAATTCACTAAATAATATTGTATGGGCTCAGTAATTGATCTTTATGAAAGAAAAGATGATCATTTCAATAAAATGCCTCTTTGTGCAATTCCTGGTTGCTCGAATCAACCAGCAAATCAATGTTCTATTTGTTCAAATCACTTTTGTTATGAACATACAAAATCACATATTCATCCAAGTGAATTCCCACATATGCAAAAGGAAAAAGACGACGATGATATTCACAAAATGAGATAGATCCTGTTCAATTTTTCTTATCTCTATAATTTTAATAATCACGAAGAATCAATATATGAAAATTAATATAACAAAATTACGTTGTTAATATCATTCTTTTATTTTGCCATAACTCATTTTCCACATAGGGGGCTCAATCTTTTTGTTCTTTTTTCTTTTAAATTGACAAAATCAGGAGATTTCCACTTTGCTTGATTTTCATTTTCATAAAACTGTTGTTCGATATGAGTTTCCTGTGGATTTGCTTCTTATAGTTTAAAATCACATTTATTATGTCATCTAAAAATGTCTAATTCTATGAAAGTAATGATTCCATGTTGAAATCGATTTTAGTCAAGGATCTTCCTCCTTGCTTTTTTTCTTTGTTTCCAAAATAGAAAGAATTGATTCACAGGTTTTAATTTTTTATAAATAAGCATCTTTACCTAAATAATTAATATTTGAGATTATTACTTTTCGATTATTATTCTGATGTCTTTCTGATGCTTCTGTAGAATCCGTAAATTCGTGATATTGTTTTACTAATAAGCGATTCTGATTGTTTTCTATTTTATCTATTTTTTCTAAGGTTTGTGAAAGTTTTACTGGGATTTATAAACATCTCCTCTTTCTTGAATTATCAAAAGGCATACTTTACTTATTTATTTTATCCCAACAGGATATTGGCCTAAAGGTTACAATATTGTAAACAATACGAACTGTTTCTGAACCTTGGATTTGAAATGAGCATGAGGGAACAATACCTTTTATAATTCAA
This sequence comes from Nitrososphaeraceae archaeon, assembly GCA_036380115.1. Classification (GTDB taxonomy): domain Archaea; phylum Thermoproteota; class Nitrososphaeria; order Nitrososphaerales; family Nitrososphaeraceae; genus TH1177. Next base: position 4,340 of record DASVFI010000159.1, read on the forward strand.
TATAATGCTGATAGGTTCATATTGTTTAGAAATGGGCCTAAAGGGGTTTGAACCCTCGACCTACCGGTTATGAGCCGGTCGCTCTACCAGGCTAAGCTATAGGCCCCTATTTTGACTATACTCTGTAAAAAGGATATAAAAATTTAAGTCTAAAGTTTTATCTAAAAAATTCTTATATTAAAGGTATAGTACCTTTAACATAAGTATTGTATACTGAATCAAGAATTTGATTTTGTGCAATGAGAGAATTAACTGATGCTCGTAAAATTAATTCAGTTGTAGTTTTATCATTTGTTTTATTAATTTCTCGATCCAGAATTATTGTTTGCCACAATTTTGCATGTTCAATATCTGCAATTTCATGTATTTTGAAATACTTTATAGCATCATCCTTGGAAATGCCATAAAATTTTTGTAAACCTTCAATTTTTGTCTTACTAATTTGAGGAAGTTCCTTTTCAAAAGAATACATAGTAGATGCTCCCTCAAGTAGAGATGAGCGAGACATTTTTTTTAAGTTTTCAATAGCCATATTAACTTCCTTATTTCCATCATATTCAACTAATTCTTTTTTTTCTAGGCCTAAAGATAAAGCAAATTTTACCCATGGTTCTATATGATCCGATTCTTCAATTTGAGTTTGCCTTATTGCTTTAAAATAGTTATCTCCAATACCATAATTTTCAAGGTTATTATAAATATTGTGAACCAGTTCAGGAACAGCTTTGACTAATTGAAAATACTCTTTTGAATAACCACGTAAATGATTCAAATCTAACTTTCCTTCGCTCCAAAGAGTATAGAATTGATGATGTAACAGGCTCCTTTTACTTATTTCATTATCTATTGTTTTTATTAATAATCTTAAATCATCAGTGAAAATACTAGTATTTTCCATGTAAATTAAATGAGGTAAACAATAGAAAAACCTTTTGAATTTTGTTAATATTATTAGAACTTTTAAATTAAGAAAAGATTTTATAGAAATTAAAATTAAAAAGGTCATTGTGCTCCGGTGGTGTAGTAGCTTTATAATGGCTGCACAGTCCGGTCAAGCATTGTGGCCTTTCGAGTCGCAGATCCCGGGTTCAAATCCCGGCCGGAGCAATTGAAATAAGAAGCATTCCTAAATATTATTTAAATTAACTAAACCTAAGTCCGACGTAGCATTAATATTCTTATTATTTTTAACAAGAGTGAAGATTAAGTACTTGGATGGCGATACTACTACTAGTAAAAATACAAATCAAAAATCAAGTCGCTCATTAATGGAACAATTTGGTGATTATTTGATAAAAATAAATAATACTCTGGAAAGGGAATTGGATTTATATTCATGGTCTGAATTTTATTCGTCACTTAAATATGCCTGCGAGGGAGGAAAGCGAATTCGCCCTCTTATCTTAGTATTATCTTCTGAAATTATCAGATCAAAAAGAAATGATGCCAGCATGTTCAATAACATTAATTTGGATTTTTCTAAAATAGATGAGAAAAGATATTTAGCCGCTTCAGCAATAGAACTTTTACATACAGAATCAGTAATACATGATGATATTATTGATGAAGAAAATGTACGACGAGGAAAACCTTCCTTTCATATTAAATACGGCTATAATAATAGTATTCTAACAGCCGACTTTGTCCTTGGGATAATTTTGAATATCACTTCCAAGTTAAACAATCCGCGAATATCTTCTGAAATTGCTAATGCTGCTATTCGAATGAGCGAAGGAGAAATAATGGAAATTAGATTGAACAAAGATCACGCAATTACTGAAGATGATTATATTAAGGTATTAGAAAATAAAACTGCTTCCCTTTTTGAAACTTCGACAAGAATTGGTGCAATTTTGGCAGAAGCTGAAGAAGAGGATATAAGAGCTATGGGAAATTTTGGGCATCTAATGGGAATAGCTTACCAAATTCATGATGATCTTGATGATTGGAATAATGAAGATAGACTATTTAATTTACTGATGAAACAAAATAATCATTCTCAAGTTCTAGTTAATAAAATGGAAAGTTTGTACAAATCTTATTCTATCAAAGCTAAAAATGAGCTTAATTTAGTATTGAGTGATATTCAAAATAAATATACAAAGCGCTTAAAGCATCAATTAGAAGAACTTACTAATCTTAATATGTTACCATTATGATTTTTGTAAGTTTGTAGATGTTTTTACTAACTGATACATTTTTTCTAAATATAGAAACTGTCATAACACTTTTTATTCATAGAAAATGCTAATATTAATAGATACTTAAAAAGATGAAATAAATTAATGTATGTTGTTTAAAACATATTCGTACTTTTATATCAGTTCACTAATTGAGTATATTTTAAAAAAACATCTTTAAAAGTTAAATGAATACAATATATAATCTAAAAATAAGTAAATGTAAAAGGATACTAAGGTTTTCGAATGAAGTACATTTTTCTACACTCTCATTGACCATTATTTAGAAATGTTTTTTTATATTACAATAGTCTATAGAAGATATGGTATCAGGAAGATATTTTAACAGAGGTGTAAAATCTTTAGATAATCCAGATGTTGGCTATGTAGTTAGAGAAACTCCAGATAAAATAATAGTGTTTGGCGGAAAAGGAAATAGGTATGATATACCAATATCTGAAATTGGACAAGTAGGGGCAAATGTACTGGTTGGATTAAATTATTCAGACATAGTAAAAAAATATAAAGTGGACAGAAATGCCCCATTACCTACTAGCAGAAGGGATCCCTGGACTGATGCAAAAAAACAAGTCGATTTAGCATATTATGAAGGAAAGTATCCTAAATCTCTTTTTAACAAAGGAGTTAGAGCCCAAAATGAAGATGACCTTGGATTTGTAGTGAAAGAAACGGATGATAAGATAATAGTGTTTGGATACTCTAACGATAGATATGATATTCCCAAATCAGAGATAATAGCAGTAGGTATGAATGTTATTATAGGAAAAGATTTTCCAGAACTGTCAAAGTTTAACGTAGATAGAAACGCACCTTTACCTACTGGAGAGTCAATTGAAACAGTTGTTGAAGAAGCCTTTCCTGAGGATTCAAACAATAAAAATAATCAAAAAGAATAAAATACTAAAACAATTCAGCATGGAAAAGTAAAATTATACTTTTTTATTATGTTGTTGCTCTCTCTTTTTCTTCGAGTCCATTGCAACTACTCCTCCAGTAAATAGAAATACTCCAAAAACTGTTAGAAATAGTGATGCATATTCAAATGAATATACAGATATACCAAGAATTTGTGTTTTGGGATATCCATTAGGAGTTAAGTTGTTATTAACGGTATCTTGTATTACTATAGATCCTGTAGTTATCATTCCAATAAAACCTATAGCTAAAATTGCCCCTCCTATTATTATTACGTTTTTTCTTTTTTTACCATGATGTAAAAAGAATAAAGTCATAGCAGTTAGGATATTTTTGGGATTAGCCAATATGTATAGAGATACATCATTTCTTATATTACTTTTACTTAAAATTTTGGTGAATGTTATGTGATGAATGTTAAATTTTAGAAATTATTTTACACGCTTTATTTTTTATCTCTTTCTCATCTTATTTCACTTATTAACTAAATAGTATAAAATTCTAGTTGCTTTAGGAATAAGCAAAAAAGATTTAAGTAATTAATTTAGATATATGGCATTAATTTTATTATAAACTTATTAATTTCAATAACATATATAATATTTATGCTTGTAAAGATTAATAAGTATACTAAAACTCGTGTAAACGTTACCGAATTGGATATTGATGAGTTCGGAACAATAATACCCATAAAAGATTTAGAATTAAAAATAATGGAACATAATAACAATTTATATAATTTAATAACCCAATCTTCATATGCTGCAATATTTACAAAAAAAGATCTCAATACAAAGGATTTCAAAAATAATACTTATGATGATGAAAATTCGAATATTATCTTATTAGTAAATCCTATAACAATAGATGAACTTAATAGCGAAAAAAATAAAGTAATTGAGTCTACGGATAAGGCAAAAAGAAATAATCCATCAACATAAAATTTAATTCATAGAGAATATCGATTGATTTTACTTAAAGGTTTATGGAATATCAAGATAGATTTTATTATCTCTTTCAATTACTTTATAAATAACCAAATTATCTGATTTTTTCCATTCTGTATTTTGATCCAACCATTTTATGGGAATTTTTTCGAGTTTTCCTGTAAGCAGGTTATATTCAAAATCATGTAAATAACAAATAATACGATCATTATTAGGAGATAATTCACTTTTTGATAACGATGCTCCTCGATGAGGACAATAATTATTACAAGCAAATAATTTTCCATTAATTTTGCCAATCAAAACATCAATCACACTTGATTTTAGTTTTAATTGGAAGACTTTCATACTATTATTTTGAATACTATTGACATCACACATTTGATAAATCATTTCTTCAAATACTCTTGAGATTATCTAATTTAATTTATATTATTTATTCATAAACCTTCATCATAATATCGAAAAATCTTTAATCTTTGATAATCCTAGAATAATAAAATAGTTTATGATGATGTATTTCAATCAAAGTAAAAGGATAGCCAAATAGATATAGAATGAGATGGCTATTAGAATATTCTATTAATCAATTATATAATATACATAAATAAACATCATAGAAAATAAGTCAAATTATACATCAATATTTGGAGTAGTGATACGATATTATATATATTAAAAGAAAATTGAATGATATTTAAAAAATAAAACGTTTATTTATTTAATTTTTTTTATTTCAACCAGCATTTTAAAAGTTAGAAATACTAAAGTTGAAATAACAAAGAAAAGATAGAATGTATGAAAATATTTGAAAATCGCTAGTTTTATACCAGCAACTGGACTTAGGATGTATTCCTCCGACAGATCATATGGTGGAGGATATGGAGGCGGAAGAAGAAATACAGGATACGGAAATACAGGATACGGTGATAGAAATAGACCGAGACGTTTTCGTCATTCACCAGTAAAAGTAGGTGAACAATACGATGTAACAATTGAAGCTATTAGCAATAGAGGAGATTCAGGAGTTGCAAAGATAGAAGGATTTGTAATATTCGTTCCAGGAACAAAGGTTGATGAAAAAGTAAAAGTTAAAATAACAAAAGTTGGAAATGGATATGCTACTGCTGAATTAGCTGAACAAAGTACTTCAGGAAATATTGAATCAAACCAAGATAATGCTCAAGAAGGCTCAAACCAAGATAATGCTCAAGAAGGCTCAAACCAAGATAATGCTCA
>DASVFI010000160.1:0-11143 GCA_036380115.1 Nitrososphaeraceae archaeon
TGTTATAAAATAACTTTAGAGAAAATAATAAAATTAATTCCCATGATTTTAAAAAATTCCATATAATAATATATCTTATATTCTAATTTTATATGAAATGCAAATTATAAGAAATGAAAAGGCTTTATATCAATATCATGGTCAATTTAATTCTTTTAATATTTCTTTATCTGCATTGAAAGAGGCAATTAAGGCTGTTGATCCGTCGGTTTTAATAAAAAAAGCTATTAATATCAAAAATAATAAAGAAATTGTCATAACAGATGTAAATGGTGTGAAATATTCTTTTAACTTAAAAGATTACGAATCTTTTCATATAATTGGAGCAGGTAAGGCAACAGCAAGAATGGCTAAATCTTTAATGCAAACATTGAATTTGGAATTTTCCTCAGGGGCAATAATTATTCCTTACAATGAAAAGATAATACCAGATAAATTGATTGTAATAGAAGCTGGCCATCCAATTCCTGATCAAAATAGTATCAATGGAACAAAAACTATTATAGATCTATTAGAAAAAATTCAGTCTAAATCTTTAGTATTTGTGCTTATATCTGGAGGTGCATCCTCATTGATGTGTTATCCTTTAGAAAATCTGTCACTCACGTCTAAACAATTAATCACAAAATTATTACTAAAATCAGGAGCCTCAATTCATGAGATTAATACTGTAAGAAAGCATCTTTCAAAGATCAAAGGAGGTCAGCTTGTAAAACATCTTAATGAAAAAGGTCACATAATAACTCTTATATTATCAGATGTTATTGGTGATGATTTAAATGTTATAGGGTCAGGCCCTACTGTTGGAGATAATTCTACATTTGCAAATTCAATTGATATACTCAAAAAATATAATATTTGGAACTCTAATGATGATAAAAATTCCAAAGATATTTTAAATGTTAAGAAAGTATTACAAAATGGCAATCAAGGTGTTCTTGAAGAAACACCTACAATAGAAAATCAAATTTACAAAAGAGTAAGTAATATTATAATTGGAAATAATGAAATTGCTTGTAAAAGAGCCATGAATGAATTAGTAAAATTTGGAATAAAAACAAAGTATTTGGGATCTAATGTCAATTTAGAAGCCAAGGTTTTTGGAAAACAATTAGCAAAATTACTAATTTCATCTCCAATCAATTCTTTTAATAATATCAATTTTAGTAATGGATCTTTTGCATATGTTCTAGGAGGAGAGACTGTGGTTAATCTTAATTTAAATAGTGATCCTAAAAAACCAGAAATAGGAATAGGAGGAAGAAACCAAGAGACAATAGTTTCTTCGATCAATCATCTAAAAAACATGAAAGATCCCAAGGATTTTACTATTATTTGTTGTGGAACAGATGGAATAGATGGGAATTCTGAATCTGCGGGAGGTCTAATATCTCCTACAACACTATATACTATTAATAAAGAAAAAATAGATATCAATAAGTATTTGACTTCTCATGATAGTGGAACCTTACTTAAAAAACTCAGATCAGAAATAATTACTGGAAGAACAGGAACAAATGTCAATGATATTGCTATTATCTGTAACGTTAAATAAATCTATTATATTTATTCAATAAAGAATATTTAATAATTTAAAATAAAAATTTATAATCTGAAATACATTTGGTTTCACTTTTCTTTTTCTATTTCTCTAATTGAAATTTCTCCACAATATATTTTTTCTATTATTTCATTTTCCCTTTTTAATACAAGTCCTCCATCAAGATCAATATCCTTTGCAATTGCACAAAATTCTTTTATATCTTTTCCATAAACATATATGCTTTTTCCGAGAGTATTACAAAGCTTTTTATAAAGTTTAATTATTTTTGTATAATCTGTTCTATTTTGAACTAAAAATACATAATATTCAATCCTTTCTAATATTTGTTTTAAAAGTATGAAACGATCAATACGTATCTCTTTTACTTCATTTTGTAAAGATGTTACTTTTTGTGATAATCTATCGCTAGATGATAAAAATAAATTGATTTTGAGAGTATCTACCACAATATTAATTCCGATACCAATCACTATGTAGTCTATATTATTATTACTAATACTAGAATCAATTAATATTCCTGCAATTTTTTTATTATCTATTACAATATCATTAGGCCATTTTATACGGGTTTCTAAATTAGATATTTCATTTATAATCTCACAAACAGAGATTGCTGCTATTAGAGATAAAATATTAATTTTATTTAGTTCAATTTTAGGTTTAATAATTATAGACATCCATAACCCTCCTTTAGGTGAAATCCATTTTTTATTTCCTCTGCCTTTTCCATCGTATTGTTCATCTGCTAAAATAACAGTGCCATTTTCATTGCTAATATTCGTTTCAGCAAAGGAAATTGCTAATTGTTGGGTTGATGGTATTCTCTTATAATGATAAATTCTTTTACCAATAAAATGAGTTTCCAGTTGTAACTTGACATTTTTATAATCTTTATCCATCATTATTATTTCCTTTAATATAATATAGGATTTTCACAAAAAAAGTAAAGGAGTTAAAGGAATATCTGTATCTAAATTTGACCATTATATTGATAATGTAAATATAATAGTAGTAGAAAATGCTAATGCTAAAACAGTTATGTTTATAAGTTATAAGTTTTATCCTTTAGGCCAAGTTATTTGAAATACTTAAGGAAGATTTAGTATTGAAGTATACATCACATTATTTTTTCCTTGTTTATTTCGATATGCCATACGAAAGGCTAATTGTTTGTTAAAATTTATGAATTTTTTATTCATAAAAAGTTTATGGATAAAGAAGACTGATAATAGAATCAGTTTGTAAATTATTCCTTTTCAAATTAATTAATTCATTTTTCAAAATGTGTAAACGAAAATGTTAATTTTGTATGTTATGTATGAAATTTTATACTTAAACAAAAAAGTTAAGAATTTAACGATTTTATAATCGATTTTTATAGAAAATTTTCTTAGTATAATTATCAAATATCAATAAATTTTTCATAAACACCTTAAAATAATATGAGATTAGGTTAGAAGGATCATTTTTTACTGGATCTGTAGTATTTTCTGTCAGGTTTAAATTTTTTACAATTACAATTTTCAATTAAGCATTTCATTTTATCTATTTTAGCATTTTTTTCATGATCAATTTTTTGGTGATTGCACCTTAAACATTTAACAAATGAATCTGAATCCTTTTCCAAGTTAAAACATCATCATTTAACACTAGATAACAATAACTAATATATTTCTATTAAAATTAAATTAAAATTAAATGGTTTGAATAAGTTTGATTGTATTGATTCTTCAATTATCTTAAAGTTATATGATTTCTAAATATATACATAATTAATGAATTCTTAAAAATACTAAAATTGGTTTGAAATAAGTGTGGAATCAATAGCTCAACATTCTTATAAGAAAGAAACATCTATAAAATATGAGAAAAGCAATTGAAACAATTAGAAAATCAAATACTGCTAAAAATGGCGATGAGCGAGTTATAATTGATAGTAATAACAATAAACATCTAGAATTTTTTATGAATGGTAGTTGGAGACATAGTAATAAATGCAAAATTGTTGTAAATAATCAATGTCTAAAGAAATAAAATATCAAATTTAATATAAACAACTAAATCATTCTTATTCATTAATCTATAAATAGTTGTTGTTGAGATAACATAATTTGATTCGATATTAATAGAAGTTACATTTTATTAAATTATATTTGATAGCAAAAGAGATTTGAGTTCAACAAATTTGACATATAAAAGAAGAATCTTCAAGCCAGAACAATAAATAATTACCAATGCAAATAGTTTATTTTAGTGTACAAAAGTAAAATAATTCTATGAATTATCTTATTTGATTAATGATTTTTGAGTTTTTATAAGAAAAAATATAATAAAAATAAAAGAATATTCTGCTATACAAATCCATTCATTCATATTATCTTATGCTTGACTAAATGTATGAGTAATACTAGTAATGAAGAATATAAAGAAAATAATGTCCAACGCAATTTTACTAATAAACCAGTAGAATTAGGTAAGGAATATACAGTTCAAATTACTGAAACAAGTTATAAAGGTGATGGCGTTGCAAGGGTTCAGGGGTTTGTTATATTTGTAAAAGATGGTAAAGTTGGAAATGATGTAAAAATCAAAATTACTAGTATCGGAAATAGATTCGCAAAAGCTGATCTTGTTTAAAGACGTTCGAAACCTTTTATTATCTTTTTTACAGTTAAGGAAAACTATAAGTTAAAAGCGATAGTATTTTTTAGCTTTACCCCAGCACTGATAATTATATTGTTTCTAATATCATGTTTATATTGGAAAACAATTAGCCTTTATTTGCTTAGCTTTTGAAATGTTATAAAAGTATTTCTAATTCTCATTAATTAATAATACTTTGTGGTTATCTATACGTAATAAGGAGATAAAATGTTAAATTATTTAATAGCTTTTCCATAATAACTATAGTTATTTTATTACCTTTTAAAAAATTAAAATTATGATATTACGATATGGAAATAGAAATTCATTTAGTGAATAGAATTAGTTTATTTTAATTCCCTTGAATTTTCTAATATTTCATTTTCATTTAAGTTATTATAATCTTCATTTGTTATTAATGGTATTTTCCATTTATAACATAGATACCGATTCTTGTTTGGGGATTGTGATTTTAATTTGTCAATAAATTTATCACATGATAATTCATCTTCAAATATTATATTCTTTAACTGGCTTACCATTCCTTCGATTTGAACCGTCACCAAATAAACTTGTTTCATTTTATTATTACTTTTAGGATAAATTTTTAATTGGTATTACATCCCTACCTTTTCGAGCTGAATATTCTCACCACAAAAAGGACAAAATCTTATTCCATCATTGCCACCTATAATTGTGTAACCACCACTATAATTTGCAACGCCTAATACAATTTTAGGCTCTTTTAAATGGTTCTCCTCATTATTTTCCGGATCGATCAATTCTAACCAAAAATTTTTTGCTAAAGCTTCACAACAATAACTAAGTTCACCAATAACATGAATATCATATTTATTATGAATGTCCAAGTCTAATCTTTTAACAGCAAAATAGTCTGAATTGTATTCTGCACAGTAAAGGATTTTCATTTCTATCTATATTTCATACTTGTTTAAAAGGATATTGTATAGCTCTATAATTTATGTTGAAAATCAAATATCATATATTCGTACTTGAAATTAGATATCTTTGACATTTTAAGAATATAATGATAATTCAAGTCTATACTTAAACAATTGGATATATATTGTAATATCAAAATAAGTTAACTTTTAGACAATTACAAATCTATTTTATAATAAATAGATTTCTTTAAATATTTATATCTAAAAGTTACCAATAAAAATTATTTATTCTTCAAAAACGTTAGAAATGAAAGCTCCAAATTTATGTAAATTGATGTTGTTTGATCAGGTTTTGGTAGAATTATAATATAAAGAAAAATAATGAATGAAGTAAACTGGTATGAGAAAAATAGGAAATAACACAAATATTCAAATAATAAAGTTCATAACTGTAATAACAGTCAAAATTTTTCCATCATTAATATCTATAATAATATTTTTTAATTTGAAATTTAATTTGTCTTTATATTGTTTGATAATATTAACTTTTAAAAAATCCTTACTTATTACAATTACCTTTCTATATATCAATATTCTATTCATCGAAATTTAAAGGAGAATCATCAAATAAAATTAGTTTATGTTTCTAATACTAAACTTGACAATTACATTAACATTACATTCTGAGACAATCTATGAGGAAATAAATATTCTTCTTGATGTTTCATCATATACACTTAAATAATTTTAAACCTTGAAACAATAAAAAGGAGATATATTTTTTAAATGAATACTTTCATGTCACTTTCAAAACTAAAGAATTTAGATAATTTCCATTTAGAAAAATTAAATTCCAATAAAAACCAGTTTAATATTTTCGTAAATATTTACAACTTTTTTAATACTTGTTATATTTTTGAATCATTGTCTGGGCCTAAAGAATTGGCGGAAACATCCATCATAGGATTTGATCCTCCTCTCACAATACAATGTAATTCAAAAAATTTTATAATCTTAAATAAAAAGCAAAAAATAGTAAAAGTATCTAAAGTTACTGAACCATTAACCCAACTGAGATCCATTATTCCTAAGATTACCCAAACTCATATTAATTATAGATATATTGGTGGAGCTGTAGGTTACATTAGTTATGAAGCTATTAGGTTTTGGGAAAAATTACCTAAGCCAAAGAAAAAAATACTAAACTTTCCTTTGATGGAATTTGGAATTTATACAGATGGAATACTTTATGATCATAAAGAAAACCAGCCTTATTACTTCTATACAGGTAAAGAGTCTAGATTTGAAGAGATAAAGAAAATAATAAACAGTGATACTGATGACCTCAGCAATACTAATAATAATAACACTATTAATAAAAATATAAAACTACCTAAGACTGAACAAATTACTTGTTCTATTCCAAAAAGAAATTTAACTCGAGCAGAATTTATAAAAATGATAAAGAAAGCTCAACAATATATTTATGAAGGTGATATCTTTCAAGTAGTTTTATCAAAGAACTTCAAATTCAATATAGAAGGTAATCTTCTTAAAATTTATTCTTCCTTACGAGAACTCAATCCTTCTCCATATATGTATCTATTTAAAATGAACAAAAGATGTATTATAGGATCAAGTCCAGAAATGCTTCTTAGAGTAACTGGAAAAGTCATTGAGACATTTCCAATAGCTGGAACTAGACCAATTGGTAAAGATGAGAAAGAAACTAGTAGACTTGCAGAGAGTCTATTAAAAGATGAAAAGGAATTAGCTGAACATACTATGTTAGTAGACCTTGCACGAAATGATGTCGGTCGTGTTTCTGATTCAGGTACTGTTAGTGTTAAATCATTAATGGCTATTAAACGTTTTAGTCATGTACAACACATTGTTTCACATGTCGTCGGCAATCTATCTAATAAATTCGATGTTTATGATGCTTTAAAGGCATTATTTCCTGCTGGAACAGTTTCTGGCGCACCTAAAGTTAGAGCTATGGAAATAATAAATGAATTAGAAAAAGAAAGAAGAGAACCATACGCTGGGGCACTTGGATATTTTTCTTTCAATGGATCTTGTGATTTTGCTATAACAATAAGATCTATGTTCATAAATGGAAAAAAGGGATATATACAATCAGGTGCAGGAATAGTAATGGATTCCATTCCTATTAGTGAATGGAATGAAACTGAAAGGAAGGCAGATGCTATGATTTTTGTTTTAAAAAATCTAAATACTCCTATACGTAATAAAAAGAGAAACTAAATGTAGTAAAAATTAACTATAAAGTCTGTACATATTCAATAATGTTTTTTTGTTTAGATGCAATACCTAATAATTAAACTTAATACTATAATTTTGATTCAAAGTTCTTGTTTCTTTCATATTTTAATCATAATAACAAAAATTAGTTAATTTAATTATACTTAGTAAAATATTCATAATATTAAAATATGTGTTCAAGATAATTATACATAAAAACATCTTTGATAATCTTGTTATAAATAGTAATTATTGACCATAATTTAATATTAATTATTTACAATTACAGAATTAAACTAGGAACTATAAAAAGAATTGCATTCAAGTTATTGACGTGAACTTTTAAAATTGTTACTTTAATTTTAAATTAAAATATATGATTTATTGATAAATATTTTTTGGAGGGTTAGAAAATCTGTTTTTGGTATTCATATGATATTCCATTGATATAGATGGATCCTTTTGTCTTCCTGTTAAAATTCCAAGAACAATATCATCTTTTTTAATAATCTCTTGTTCTCTAAGTTTTCTTATTCCTGCAGGAACAGCACCCGACGCAAGTTCGCAATCAAATCCATTTAATCCTACGATTGACATTCCATCCATCATTTCACTATCACTAACCTGAATGACTATCCCATTAGTATACCATAAAGCTCTTAATCCCTTACTAATGTTGGAAGGTTTACCTATCTGAATTGCAGTAGCTCTTGTTTTGGGAAGGATATTATTTTCTTTTTTGTATTGATAGTATCTTTGTAATAGATCAAAATCTGGTTTACCATTATTCCAATCTAATTTTGTATTTTTAAAATTACCGTTAAAGAGATCATATAGTGTATTTGCACCTTCTGCATTTACAACGACAAGTCGAGGAATTTTTTTAATCCATCCCCATTCATAGAGTTCCATTAATGCTTTTCCACAACTGGATGTATTTCCTAGTGCACCACCAGGATACACGATCCAATCAGGAGGATTCCATTCTAAATGTTCTAATGCTCTGTAAATAATTGTTTTTTGGCCCTCTATTCTAAAAGGGTTAATAGAATTGACAGTATATCCATTAGTGGATTTTGAGTATTCTAAAGAAGATATAAGTGCATCATCAAAATTTCCATCTACTTGAATAACTTGTGCACCAAATTGAAATGCCTGTCCTAATTTACCTGGAGCTATTTCTCCTTTAGGAATAAAAACATCACATTCCATATTTTCATTCGATGCATACATTGCTGCGGAGGCAGAGGTGTTTCCTGTAGAGGCACAAACTAAATTTTTTAGTTTCAACATTTTAGCATGGGTTACAGCCGTTGACATCCCGTTATCTTTGAAAGAACCACTAGGATTATACCCTTCAGGTTGAAGAAAAAGACCTTCGTGGGCGAGGCTTACAAAGTCTGCAACTTTAGACATATTATATGGTTTTGATAACCTTCCTTCTGCTCCATCCAGTGATACTAAAATCTTAGAACATTGATCAATATCCTCTGTATCTATTTCAGAAAAATTTATTAATTCTCGAAATCTCCATACGCCACTTTCATTATAAATATTTCTATTAGGATTTCTCCTTTGATAAAATTTTTCAATTAAATCTTTGTGAGGTTTTTCTTTATAGATTATATCTAAAAATGAACCGCAAGAACATTGGTAATTAGAATTTAGTATGCCATATGTCAAACCACAAGAAGGATTAATACACTTTTTTAAAGCATGGTTCATCCGAATGAATCATTAATTTTAGCTTATTTATATTATTGGTGTATCTAGAAGAATCATTAAAACCAATTCTCGACTTAAACATTTCTTTATTTTATATAAAAATTTTATTAATCATCAATGCTTAATTTTTGGAACTAATTCTAATTTCCATAAGAAAGCTCAATGATTATTATTATCAAAATTAATATTACTTTTTCCCTTTTTTATCGTATATTTTAAGGATTTGTTGAATAGCACCATCCATATCTTCTTCAAGAACGTCAGGAGATACAGAACGTTTTAACAAATTAGTGATCGTGCTTGAAATTTCAGTACTAACTTCATCAAAGCTATCCATGTCATTATAGCTTTGTTGATATAATCTCTTGAGTTTCATTGCATTCAATTGAGTTTGATCATTAAGCATAACATTATATTCTCTATTATTTACTTTTATTTTTTTTTCTTCCATAAGATCATACGCTATATTTAGGATTTAAAAAACCTTATGGAAGTTCTATTTTTTATTGTTATCTTTATGTCTCAAATAAGAATACCAATGAAAAATAATATGTTTTCGTTAATTTGAAATCCTTAAGGTCTTTTTATAATAAGACTTTTACCATAACTAAAAGTTTATAGATATAAAGATCATGTAAAATATTTTAGAGTAGACTACTACTCTATTCTAAAAGTGAAATATGGTCAATTAGCATTTAAATTAAAAACCATTTTAATTTATTTTATTTTAAGTGAAGGATAAATAACTATAAAATTAAAGGATATAGCATGGTAAATTTTTTATCTATATTTAAATTATATCTTGACATTTATTATTGGTAAATTGAAAAAGAAATATTATTACAAGAATCACTATGTTTCGTATTGTAATGATCTTTACTCTTTGTTGAAAGAAATCATAGCAAAAGAGAAAGCTGAGGGTCTTTTATTATCTGGAGGCTTAGATAGTAGTATTATTGCAAGTATTCAAAAACCTAAATACACTATTACCGTAACTCTTGAAGGATATGGTTCTGATCAAAAATATGCAAGATTAATTGCAGAAAAATATGGATCTAACCATATCAACATTTCCATAAAAAATAATGAATTATTAAAAATTGAAGAGAAAGTAATAGAATTGTTTAAAACATTTGATCCAATTTTCATACGTAATTCTAGCGTCGTTTTTGCTGCATTACAAAAAGCTAGTGAACTACAAATTTCTACTATTCTTACAGGAGATGGTGGCGATGAATTATTTGCAGGCTATAATTATTTGAAAAGATATTATCACGATAAGAAAGAGTTGGAACTAAATGTCAAAAGATTATGGGATAATATGCATTTCCCTTCAGAAAAAATAGGAAACTTTTTCAATATCAAAGTTTATTCTCCTTATCTTGATGAAAAATTTATAAAATTTGCTAAGTCGATTGATATATCCATGAAAATAGGTGAATTTAAAAACAGAATGTG
The DNA here is from genome assembly GCA_036380115.1 of Nitrososphaeraceae archaeon. Classification (GTDB taxonomy): domain Archaea; phylum Thermoproteota; class Nitrososphaeria; order Nitrososphaerales; family Nitrososphaeraceae; genus TH1177. The sequence goes on from DASVFI010000160.1 coordinate 10,561, forward strand.
GGGAAAATTTGTCTTAAGAAAATGTTTCCAACAACAGGAACATTTAGAACAACTTGCTTGGAGAGAAAAGGAGGCTCAAGAAGAAGGCTCAGGATTTTCCAAAATAGCACACTATTTAGATCAAATCTTTTCCAATCAAGAATTTTTAGACAAAGTTACAAGAATAAAAGAAAAAGAAGATGTTAGAATTCGAAATAAAGAGCATTTATTTTATTATCTTCTTTATCGAAAATATTTTCTTCCACCAGGATCGCAAAAAGATTTAAGACAAAAAAGAATATGTCCTGATTGTGCGTGTAATTATATATGGAATGGACACTTTTGTCGAATATGTGGAGCATATCCTGTAAACCCTATTATTCATCAAGAATGAACGACTTTTTATAGTCTTTCCAATCTAGTATTGCTATTTTTAATTTTCTTGGTTATTCAATAGTCAGCAATAGGAAAAAGTAAATACCCATTTAATTCTTAGAATTATGACAAAATGTATGTTATAATATTTAAAATATTAACTCAATTGCTATTCAATTGCTTTATTCTTTCAACAATTGTTTTGACTTGGAAATGTGCGATACTATTT
>DASVFI010000161.1:0-2913 GCA_036380115.1 Nitrososphaeraceae archaeon
TTTCAGTACTTATTTAGGAATTACTGTTGAACAATTATTGGTGCAATAATCAGGTGCTCCTGCTCTCTAATAGACAAAAGGTAAATTAAGACAACAAGATAAACTCCTATCATATATAAAAGAAATAGAAGGAAAGAGAAGTAAATTTTAAAGACAGCCGAGTACTTGAACATAAGAATAAGAACTATTAAAAAGTATTATCTCATGAAAACCGAAAATGGATTCATATTACAAATAATAAATATTCAGATTTTTTTAGAGTCAGTTAAAAGACACTTATTAGACTAAAAAATTATAAGAATTTAACTTATGTGAAAATTATGTTTTTAATTTTCTTCTTTTTCGTCATCTATAACTTTTGTTTCATGTCCCTCTCCTACGGGTAACGGGTTTTCTGGTTGATTTTCTTCAATCAGTAATTTCTTTTTCTTTTCTTCTTCTTCCTTATTCCTTTTAACCTTTTCATCTTCTTCTGCTTTAGACATAATATTAGTACTTTTAATGTAATATAGAATAAAAAGGATTTTGGCTAATGATGAATAGATTGCATGCAATAAGATGTAAGCAATAGCTATAGATATTATATCAAATTATATTATATCATACAGTGTTGTTTGCGGATAAAATAAAGAGAATATTTTCCTGTTTTTAATTTATATTTTTACGATTCGTCCCAATAAGTCCTCAAAGTGTTCAGTTTCCAAATAATTCAAAATTTCATTTGCCATTTTATAGTTAATATCTAATAAAAGACCATCTTTAATTCTACTACCTTGCAACTTTTCTGTTAACTCTTGCAAAATTTTATGATCTTCATTATTTGGATCTTTTGTAGTCATAAAGGTCTCTGAAACAAGTTCTAATTGTACTAATTTGTTGGATTTATATGCATACATAATAGTATCTAAATGGTCACGAGTATATGCTTTATCATAAACAGCAGCAATGAAAGCACAAAAATTACGAATAAACTGTCTTTGAATTGCACTTAATTTTACTTCATCTTCTAGGATTAATCCTTTCATTAGAGCCATATTTTTGCGCATAAGCGGTGTATGTATTCTATTTACAATATCCATCCAATTATCACTTGACATGATCTAATAGAATAGAAAATGTTATAATTAACTTTATCCAATAACATTAAATATTTTCCATGTTATAAAAAAAATTGCTTTTCATCTATCACTTTATTATTGTAGATACTCTAAAATCAGTTTTTTATATTTAAGATTATAAAGTTGTAGAATTAAAACTACCGTGTTTAGATTAAAATTGGAAAATAACAATATATTAAAGCAAACATGAAAGATTGATTTATGTGTATAATTCTAAGTTTTTATAATAATGATGATCCAATATTTTATTTCTATAAACATTATTTCTTAGGATTGGGCTTAGCCAATTTAGCAATAACAGCGATTCTTTAGAAGTTGATCGAATATTTTGGGTATAGAGAATATTAGGTTACATTAAACAAATCTTTAAATCCATATTATTTGTTTAGAATCAAAGTTTTACCAAGTATTATTAAATATTGTAACTATCTCTACTTCATCTGCTGCGTAAAACTTTTAGATAAATCCAGTAAAGGCAAAGTGTAATTATAAATTAAATTGAGCTTGTTGTATCACATTATAAACGCATATTATCTTTTTCGTCCTAATTATAATATGAATAATATAAAGAGTATATCATCTAATAAAAATAATAGTAATAGCAATAGTAATAATATTCCATTATGCTTAATTTGTAATAATGATTTTCAAACAGTATCGGATCCTGAATCAGGCGAAATTATTTGTAATATCTGTGGTATAGTCCTATCTGAAGAAAAGAAATTACCATTACATCCAAGAGTTCAGGAAGAGATGACTATTATTAGTCATATCAATACAACAACAAATACAAATACAAATTTACAATATAATGAAAATAATAGTAATAGCAATAATAATATCTTGTTAAATATTGAATCTTCAACGATCATTGGTAAATCAAACGTAGATGCTATTGGAAAAAGAATTAGTAATGACATGCGAAATAAAATAGATAAACTAAGAATTTTGGAGCAAAGAACTAGATATATTAATCCAAAAGATAGAAACTTAAAGGATGCTTTTAATAAATTAAATAATATAAAACATAAACTTGGCTTATCTAATGCTATATCAGAAAAATCCTTTTATTTATATAGAAAAGCATCATCAGCAGAATTAGTAAAAGGAAGAACAACTGAAGGAATCTTATCTGCTGCAATATATTTAGCATGTAAAGAACTTGGAACTCCAAAGACATTGAAAGAGATTTCAGATATAACTAATTTGAAAATTAAAAGTATTTCAAAATACTCTAGACTTCTTATTCTTGAACTTGATTTAAAACCTATTCCAGTTATAGATCCAATAAAATGTATTGTAAAAATTGCAAATAATCTAAATTTAGAGGAAAAAACCAAACATAAAGCAATTAAGATAATGAAAAAAGTAATTGAACAAGAAATTCATGTTGGAAAGAATCCATTAGCAATTGCAGCATCAACAATATATGCAGTATGTAAAACTAGTAAAGAGAAGGAAAAAACTCAGATAGAAATAGCAAATTCTGCAGATATATCTGCAGTAGTAATAAGAGATAGATATAATGACATAATTAAGAAAATCAATTTAGAGCAAAAGATATCAAATTAGATGTAAGAATTCATATCATTAAAATATAAGTAATAATGCATAACAATCTATTCTATAATATGTCCAGATTTGGCCAATAATAATTCAAATACAATAAATCCTCTAAATACAACTTTAGATTAATATCCTTTATTATTATAATATTTACGAAATTAAAATATGTGTACAAAGTTATTTTTGTATACTATATGTCAAGATGATGATATTACTCATCAACCCGGAC
>DASVFI010000162.1:0-6537 GCA_036380115.1 Nitrososphaeraceae archaeon
AAAAGTTCATAGAGATCGCAGATAATAATGGATTGAAACTAATTGAACCTATAGATTTTGAGTATAAAGATAAGGTTGTTCGATGGAACTCAATAGGTTTGGACTTTACTTTCATCTTCTTTGCTATGAGGAAAGAATAAATCTTTTTTTCCTATGTCAGAATATATTATGAATCCAGAGAAAAGTACTTATTTTGGGAGTTGAATAATCATGATTTCAGTGTTCAATCAATAATAAAATCTATAATTAGTTATTCATATACTGGTGAATGACCTTGCAAACTTTTACCTAAAATCTTTCTACCTTTGTACTGTGATTTCTTTGAATGAATTTTTTTCTCAATTCTATCATCAGGTTTATTCCCAAACTTTTTTTCATTATTTGTTGTTGTTGCAGATGCATTATTTTTTATATGATTTAGAATGTTATCGTTGCTAACAAAAGTATAATCTTCTTTGTTAGTATCTTTTCTTATTATTCTAATAATTTCCTTTTTTTTCTTGCCCATTTTTTAACCCAATTTTTTAATTTTGCAATTTATCAATCTATGTTATATCAAAATTAATGATAAATCAATGATGATGAGTAAATTTAATTTTGAATTAACAATAATGTAATACAAATAGAAAAGCACGTTATATCAGGGATTGATAAAATGCAATACTTTTTGTTTAAAGGTATTAGATATAAAGTTTGTTTTAGAAAACACGTTAATATGAAGTCTATACTAATTCTTTTGAATAAGCTTTCTTAAGCCATATAGGCGTAATTATTGTTGTCACTGCGACCATGACAATAACTGCAGTATATACATCTCCAGATACAACTCCAGATGTTGCACCAACTCCTGCCACAATTAAACCGACTTCTCCTCTAGATACCATTCCTATTCCAACCCTCATAGCCTTGCTTTTGTCTTTAAGAAAAATCAATGAAGGTAATCCACAACCAAGAAGCTTTGTGGCAATGGCTATAGAAACCATTATTCCTGCTATTATCAATACGTCAAGATTAATGCCTCGCAAATCGACTTGTGCACCAATGATAGCAAAAAATAATGGGGCAAAAATAATTTGCAATTTGTGGACATATTCTTCAACTTGCTTTATTAATCGAGTACTAGCAACTGCCATTCCAATTGCAAAAGCACCAACAATAGGAGAAAGACCTACTAGAGCAGCAATACCAGCAGCTCCAAAAAAGATTGCAGTAGTAATTCCTTCTATACTGCCTTGGGATTTCCATAATCTTTCTCTATGTAGTATTCTTGGAACAATAACAATTGACCCTACCAATAATGCTACAAACAGCCCTAAAATCTCCAAAATCAGAAAAGTAATTTCCATTATATCAGGTGTTGTATTACCTGTTTGTACCATAGTAAGAACTACGGATAAAACTGCTATTGCTAAAATATCATCTACTATGGCGGCACCTAAAATCAGCCTTGCTTCTTTCGTTTGCATCTTCCCTAAAGATGTCAAAACTTGAATAGATATTGCTATGCTAGTAGCAGTCAGTGCAGTAGCAATTAAAAGTGTTTCAAAGGCTTGTAAACCATATAGAGAAAATATAACATAGCCTACAAAAAAGGGGACAATGACACCTAGTGCACCTACTGTAAATGAACTTGCCCCTCCTCGCAGAAATTCTCTTGGAGTGATTTCTAATCCAGCAACAAAAAGAATAACTATTGCAGCCAACTCTCCTATGTTGTGGATCGTTTCATCAAGAATAACCAATGGTTCTCCATTAAATAATGGCAATCCTCCTAATGCATAAGGACCTATTATAATTCCAGCTAAAAGTTCTCCTAATACTATTGGAAGCTTAATTCTATGAAAAAGCTCTGCAAATATTTTTGCAGTAAATAGCAATAACGAAAGAGAAATTATTACATGAATAAAGATTGTGGAAGATTCAGTGCCTACTGCCATGATTATTGATCATAAAAAATTTACCTAATAAAATACATTCTTCAATGATATTAATAATTTTAATTCTAATCTAAAACAATACAATGGAATGTTAAAATTATGATCATCATTCAATATTAAAATAAACTTTTTGGAATATCATCATCTTCTTCATAATAATAACCAAGTATATTATCTACTGTTTCATCCAAACTAGTATTGCTTTTTATCAAGACTACAACAGTTTTGTTTATTTCAGATATGCATAACAATCTTATTTTTTCATATTCAAAGATTTTCCATTTTAATTTTCCTACTATATCGCTGCTATTGGTAATACTCTTTTCCTTTTCTTCATTGAGTATATCTTGAAAATCGGTAGATATATTTTCAATAAGTCTTTTTTCAATGCCTATATTTTTAGCAATATTCAGATCATTTACTTCTCCTTTTGAGTTTATTGTGAAAACAGCAAATATATCATCCTCAATCTCTACTAAATGTTTAATTTTGTCATAACTTGAATCACTGTCCATTTAGATGCATGTAACTATATAACATATACCATTTAATTGCAACGTTAAATTATATTTACAATATGAGGTTAATACCTTATAAATTTATCCTATATAGTAATCTTAATTGTAAATTGCCTTTTTTAATTATTTAACTATTAAATATCTCACTTCTGATCTTTATATATGAATATGCTTTTTGATTGGGCTGAAATCTCAAAATCTAAGAAAGGCGTAAGAACGAGCGATAATAAAGCATGTGGAGTAGTTGTTTCGACTACTGGTAACGAAATATTGATAGTAGATGGTTCTGTTAACATAAAAAAATATAGAATACCAAAATCAAAAATAAAATTTTATAATGGATCTGAACTGATTCTAGAAATACCCTCTTCGCTAATTCAAGAATATGAATATCAATAAATATTAAAATGTGATTTTCTATTTTACAGGAGTTTATTGTTACTGATATCAGAGAGTCAATTTCTTTTATTTATCTGTTTTTAACAATTATTAAAATATAAATATCAATTTTAATAATTATTATATGCAATCTCATAAATAAAAAATAGATACTATGCAATAACCTAAATAATTATTATAGCCTAACACAATCAATGGGATTTCAGGGCCATTTCCAGAACTGTATATTTGTCTATGAAAAAAGATATAATCCAATCGATAGGTATATCATTAGAATATTTTTTTAAATCTCGAGTAACGAATTCATATTGATTAGAATCTTCGTCATATGGAGTTTCTGTGGATAATACTATGAAATGAATATTTTCATAATTAAATGAATAGTAATTCTGGATCTTGCTCTATGATCTTTTTACAGTATCTTCTGCTTCGCCAGTGCAGTCCCAATCTCCTACTGCTTCAAAATTAAAATTAGAAGATACATTGGCTGTAATATGAGTATATGCATTAAACGTTTTAGAGCTTACTTCATTATCATCCTTTCAAATAAATTCAAATTATTAAACCTGTTATTCTATTATTTTCTTGACATTTTAAATTTAACTTTTTAAATTCTAAATATATCATTATATTATTCATTGAATTTATTACTATTCTATGTATGCCATCCTTTAACATAGAAGCACAAGACAACACCATTTTTTATTATATTGAATTAATTTTCTGCTTTATAACATATTTAGATTATTGAATATATAATAAACATTTATCAATATTTATTCAATAATATAATTAATGATAAAAGGTAAACATTCAAAATTGAATGTATTGCTTATTTCTATCTTCTTGATTTCTACTGCCATTCTTGTATTGCACACACAATTATCGACAAAAGCATTTGCAGAAGATAATAATTGGCATGTTGGAGAAGGTGTCACTAAAGATATGTATGTGAAATATAGAATGAGTCATTTTGATACTAATAATGGTAGAGAATTTACAATGATGATATATTTCAAAGAACAAGATGATAAAGGAAATTGGATAGCACCTGTTTATGTACAAGATCAAGGAAAAGTATTAAATGGAACATTTATACTTAGCCCACTAGATTTAACCGCTTTAGGAACTTCTGAAATTCCTCCTGAAATGGGAAAATATAGGAGTGCTTATGCCAAATCATTGCAATGGTTAGCCGCCTATGTTCCTAAACCAGGTTTATCGTTGAACGCGGGATCTTGGGGTAAAATAGCCTCAATTGGTGGTCCAGAAATAAAACCTGCCGGCCAACAACAACTAAATATTCCAGCATTTGCACAGCCTGTAGATACAACAAGGATAGAATATTACAAAGGTGTATCCAGCAATATGTATATTTTGAATGAATTTCCTTATCCGGTGATGGCTAAAACCTATGTTGATGTGACTACTGGGTCTCCTCCTATCCAATTTCAGTATATTTTAACAGAGACAGGCAAAGGTGAACCAGAGATACCTCAATCTTCGATAATGGAAGTTGCACCTCCATTAATACAAAGAACTGAAAGAGGAGATTACTATATTCAATTGGATTGGAATCCTCATACAATAACTGCTGGAGAAGAAGCACATTTAATATGGCTATACTGGACAAAGACCAATTTCCTGTGACTCAAGCTAGCTACGATTTTATAGTAACTGATGCAAACAATACATCTATAATAGATTTACAAAACCAAAGGGCACAACAAGGAACACAATCTCATGCTATGACGTTTGAAGAACCCGGAATAGTAGATGTTAAAGTTAAAGTGAATAGCGTTAAGGGAATCGGTACAGGGCATTTTATTGAAGAAGTAGACTTTAAGGTTCCAGTAAAATAAATTCCTTTTTTTCTATCTTTTTTCGAATTAAATCATTGTATGGATCTATGTCATTTGGAAAACTCATATTTTGAAAAGTGAATTATTGTTTTGTTCAAGATATCTATAGGCATAATCTCTTAATTTAATAATTTTAAAGATTGTTTAAATACCATATTTAAGAACTCGGTATATTGAGCTTTGAGTCTATTTCTCCAAAAATATTGGCTTTAATCTTTGGTATTGCAGCAGTTGCAATAATATTTGCTTTATTGGGATCATCTGCAAAAAACCTTTTTAGTGGAAGTATAACAGATGAAGCAATAGTAAAAATAAAGCAAGGGGCTAATTGTATTGTAGAGTGAGAAGATGAAATCCCAAGAGTGATAACAGATTGTTCTTATAATGTAAATGACACGATTCTAATAACTTTTAAAGCACAACAACCAGCAATCGAAAAACATGAAATCAAACAATGATTTATACAATACAATATAATCATTTGCAACAATAAAGTAAAAAAATGACAAATAATTTTGGTTCTATAAAATATATAACAAATTTATGAATATGTATTTTTTTGTTTCTGTTCTTCTTTTCGTGGTGCTAGACCCCTTTCCTCGTTTGTTCTATCCTCATTTGAAATAGTTGTTGATTGCGTATTTGCATTTTTTTGTTTCTGTTCTTCTTTTCGTGGTGCTAGACCCCTTTCCTCTTTAGTTCTATCTTGGTCTGTCATGATTTTATAATGTTTTTAAGATAATTAAGTCTTTTATCAAGTTCTCTAGGATATTTCGTTATAATGTAAATGACGTAATAGAAAATTACTAGATATTTTACAGGATTAATGTGCATCATCTTCCATATGTTTGTCTAATTCATCTTGAGAATTAAATGGCTTATTGCATAGATCGCACGTGTATATTATAGGTAGATTACTCGCTGGAGGGGATTTGGTATTGTCTTGATCTTGTTCTGGATGTTTAGCGGGAATCACATATCTAGGTGGAATTAGAGGTAATAGAAAATAGTTATCACTTATATCCCTATAATAGGTATAATCTTTTATATAATATCGTCTAGGATCGGGTATTATATCGCGTTCATAATTATCTTTAACTTGATTCTCTGTAACTTTTAGCCATAGTACATTACCATCCCATCCTTCAACCTTGCTTACAGGAATATAATAATAGTGGATATTTATCAATCCTCTCATTACAACTACCAAGTTTTTGCTTACTGCGTATACATCACCTATATCCACATCATCACTTGTATGAACCGATTCATTTATCATACTTATCCAATCTCTTTTTTTAGTGGAAGAATTTGATGATGGTAATGAGGATGGTAGTGGTTTTCCAGGATTTGTTGTAGGTTGCATAATTTATTTATGATCCTTAAATATTTAAAAATTTAAATAATGAATTTTTATAGAACTGTATAGGAACTTATTATAGATTATATTGTATTCTTCATTAGAATTGAATTAGAAACTTAGAAGATACAAAGTATAGGGATCAGATGTTTGATTACGTGACTTCTTTATCTGTTATCGAGCATGGCGTTAACATTGAAAAATACTTTAGAGAAATGAGCAGGATTATAAAAAGTAACGGTTATCTTTTGACATCTACAGATTATTGGCCTGATAAATTAGTTAACAATAAAAATGTCCTTTCTAAGGGAACGCCAGACAATATTTTCAGCAGAGATGAAATCGAAAAGTTCATAGAGATCGCAGATAATAATGGATTGAAACTAATTGAACCTATAGATTTTGAGTATAAAGATAAGGTTGTTCGATGGAACTCAATAGGTTTGGACTTTACTTTCATC
>DASVFI010000163.1:0-6589 GCA_036380115.1 Nitrososphaeraceae archaeon
CATGAACTTTACATACAATTATGATCTCTAAGAATATCATATAGAATTTAGTATTGTTTTGAATATTTGTGTTAAATCACTAAGTTATTGAGAACTAGAAAAAAACTTTATATTCAATGGTTATTTACATAAATCATTGCATTTTATCAATCCTTGAAATAAAAAAGTAATTTTCTCTCTGTATCTGTATATTACAATTTATTGTTAGCTCAAAATCTATATCCTATAATAACATAGCATCATCATTTACCGTCCATTAATTTCTTCTGCATTATGATTTGATTTTGAATTATAGAGATTGATAAAAAATTGCAAATATAGTAGGTAGTAAAAATGGTTAAAAAAAAGGAGATTAGAATAATAAAAAAGAATTTGAACAATGAGAATTATACCTTTGTTAGCGATAATAGTATTTTAAATTTAGAAAATAATGAATTTGTAACGACAACAACAAATAATGAAAAAAACTCGTCGGACATAAAGAAAACTACATCAGATGATATAATTGGAAAAAAGAAAATTCATTCAAAAAAAGCAGATAATAAAGGAAGAAAGATTTTAGGCAAAAGTTTGCAAGGTCATTCACCAGTGTATGAATAACTAATTATAGATTTTATTATTGATTGAACACTGAAACCATGACCATTCAACTCCCTTAGGTAAGTTCTTTTCTCGGGTTCACTATACCCTAAACAATTGTATGCTTATTAACACATACAAAAATAATTGAAAGATGAGAAAATGACAATTGTACTATTTGCTTAACGGTAGGCTAAAGTAAAATGTTGCTCCTTTACCTTCAGCATTATTCTCAGCCCATATCCTTCCACCATGTGCTTCTACAATACCCTTTGATATATACAACCCCAATCCTGTGCCTGTCTCAGATTTGGTAACGAATTTGGAAAATAATCTGTCCTGTATATCAGGGTCAATACCCACTCCTCTATCTCTTATACTAATAATAACCTCCTCATCGCTGCTACCAGTATTACCTTTCTTATAATCTTGGTTGGATTTTATGGCTGTAAAGACTGTTATAGTGCCCTCACCTAGACTATTACCATTATCGCTACTACTACTACTACTACTATTTTTCTGTGTAAATTTAATGGCGTTAACTAAGAGATTTGATATAACCTCATAAATTCTAATTTTATCTGCTTCTACAACTATAGGATCCACTTTTGGATCAGCAAATGTTATTTCTACTTGGTGTCTTAATTTTAAATCGTCTATTACATTTCTTATCTTTTCATTAATGTTAAACTTCTCCTTGTTGAGGCTTAAACTTTGGCTCTCAATTCTTGAAACATCCAATAGACTATTTGTAAGGTTTTTAAGTCTAACGGCGTTTCTTTCTATAGCATTTATCATTTCATCTCTTCTTTCAGGATATGTTCGTAATAGTTGTGACAATCCTAGAATAGCTTGAGTAGGGGTCTTCAATTCGTGACTTGCAATATCAATAAACTCTTTTTGCATTTTATCATTAACTTTTAATTGTTCATTAGCCACTCCAAGTTGTTTATTTGATTCATTTAGCTCTCTTGTTCTTCTTTTAACTTCCTCATTTAAGTTGCTACTCCATCCAATAAGAAATATAATGAAAACTACAATTGCAGCCGTAGTGCCAGCAAGAAGTGAAAATGTCTCTATTCTTTGTGTAAGAATTACGTCATTGATCTGTGAATATATTAGAGAAGTGGGAGTTACTGCAGATACAAAGTATATTGGTTTTCCTTGCACAAAAATTGGGTAGCCAGTATTTAGTCTTTCGCCAATTCCAAAATCATATACAGCATAGCCTGGCTGTCCTCTAAGTAATTGGCTATAAAGATTATACTGTAACTTATTATTGTGGAAGAATTGCTGAGCCTCATTTCCAAAATAGTTCTTTCCTACTAATTCTGTATTTGGATTGGCTATGTAATTTCCTTTTTTATCAAAAACTACCAGAAAATTTGACTTAATATTGTAAATGTTGCCATAATGTGCAAAGAACTCTGTAGTAGGAATTAGTGCTCCTACTAATCCCATATATTTTCCAGTCTTGATATTTATTATTGGATGGCTTATCGCTATTCTGTATTTGCCATCTCTTCCCTCAAAACCATTGGAAAATGTTGGCATTAAAGTGTTTTTTGTATCTCTTATCCAGTCTCTATAGGAAAAATTGATTCCAATAAATGTTTCTTGTCCGTTTGAGGCTATGCTGCTCCTTACAATATTGTTTTCATCTAAAATGAAAAGTCTATCAACTTCAGTAATATTAGCCATTTGAACATACATTTGTTGCATAGACTTTTTGGTTGTATTGCTGAATAAATCGACTTCTTGCAAATATTCTGAGTTTGCTAAATCCTGAAGCCTAGACATAATTGAATCAAGGTCAGAGCCAATATGTTGAGAAAGGGCTAGTGTAGATTCTATCTGGCGTTGTTTTTGTTGCTCAAATAGGCTATTTCTGATGTCCCTTTCTGTATTATTTTGAAGATAAAAAAACAAACTATAAGAAATAACAATAATCGATATGATAAAAATGATGGCTACTTCCTTTGTCTTCCTACCAGAAAAATCGGCATATTTTTTTAGCGTTACCATGTATATTATAATTATATTTATTGTCCACTTGTTATTATAAGTTCAAAAGTGACTGTAAATATCTCCTCCTCCCATAAAACAACCATTAAAAATAATAATTTTTCATACAGTGTTGGTAAATAATGCATAGAGATTATAAGTGGATTTGCGCATATCTTTTATTATCATCCTTCTTCTTCACTTCTGCTGACATTTCATTGATAATTGATACCAGAGGACATTTTTTGATATCATTACTGGAAGACCAGCATCACTTATTGTTATTGAATTTAAAATAATTTTACTAGACAATTTTAAATCTTATTACAGAATATTAATAATAATAATAATAATAATATTCTATTGTGAATCTTCTTATTGTAATAAATTACAAAATAGAGGGAAAAATGCCTCTTACCATCAATGTCCTTTATAAATTTGCTCCTTAGAAGATCTGGCTTTTTTTGTAATTATTAGATAAATTGAATATTAAATATTAAATATATTGATTGAACATTGAAACCATGACCATTCAACTCCCGACGAGCCCGTGCTTTTCTAGGGCCCACTATATGCTAGACATCTTTTTAAGCTTGCAACAAAAACGAAGGACTGAAAAATAATAGACTTGTATTTTTTTATTATCTTCTCAACTTTGAAAAGAAAATATACAATATAGCTATAATTTCAAACCTTCCCATTATCATGTTAAAAGATAATATCATTTTTGATAATGAATTCATATCCATAGATATCACTCCAACTGATAAACCGTTATTAGAAATAGTAGTAGTTGCTTCAAATACTACATCAATAAAATTATTGTTATTTTTATATTCCAAGAAATAAATACATAATGCAGTTGTAATTGTAAATGAAATATAAAGAATAACAACAAATAAGGCTTCTCTAAAAGCTTTATCGGAAAGAATATTATATTTGTACCTATCTAAAGGAACATCACATGTTATTTGTTTATTGTTTTTTAATATGTTTTCTTTACTTTGCTGTTCAGATATTCTGAAAGGTTGTTGAATTCTTTTACGAAACTGAATTGCAGTTGCTGAAATTAAAGGAGGTAAAGTAGGTCTATTTCGATTGTTAAAATGATTTATAGAAGTTTTCTTTTCCTTATTGATTAATTTATTAAAAATTAATAATAATCTAGCTATTTTTATTCCTCCTGCAGTAGAGAAAGCAGTTCCTCCTACTAGCATAACTACAATTAACAATAATTTTCCATAAAGAGACATTTGAGACAAGTCGATAAATTGAAATCCTGCTGTTGTTGATGCACTAATGATATGAAATAATGAAGATAGCCATTCTTTTTCTGAAAATGAAGATTCTATAAATAAAAATAAAAATGTAAATAAAATTATGAGTATTAAGAATATTAATATTTCTTTAAGTTCTTTTGTTGCTTCTACCTTTTTACTGAAAATACCAAAATGAAAAGCAAAAGGCAATGCTGCAAGTATCATTCCAATCATAATTACGATTAATGGAATTGGATTTTCTACAGTAAGAGCAGTAGAAGTAGGTACAAATCCTCCTGTAGTGAATGTAGTAAAGGCTAACGATACTGAATCAAGTAGATTTATATGTCCAAAAAAGAATATCAATAAAGCTATAATTGATGTATATACTAAAAAGATAATACAAATAGTAGAAAGCAATTGCCTAAATCTTAATATACCACTACCCAATAAATTTTTCATTCCAGCTAATTTTGTTTCTGGATAATACAAAGCTACAATCAAATATATAAAACTCAATCCACCTACCCATTCAGTGTAAGAACGATAAAATGAAAAACTTTCAGATAAATTTTCAGGATGGGTTATTGTAGAGATACCTGTAGTTGTAAAACCAGATGTACTTTCCATAAATGAAGTTGAAAAAAGAGAAAATGAATCAATATCATCATAAAATGGATTGACATACATATAAGGCAGGCTACCAAATAGACTCAATAAAAAAAAGCTTAATACAACAACAATAGAAGATTGTTTTAGATTGAGTGGACTTTTCTCTCCTATTATATTCATAACATAGCCTGTTAGAAACATTCCTACAAATGCAAAGTAAATTCCGATAGAAGACTTCCATTCTCCTAAAATCGTACCTAACAAAGCAGGTATAACCATCAATAACCCAGCAAATTGCAATATAATAGCCACATTTGCAAAAATTGGTTTGTAATGTTCTCGTATTACTTTCCTATAACTTCTAAAAGTTTTTTCAACAACTGCAATACGAATTACTTCTGCAAGATATTCCTGTGTTACTGTACCAATAATTTGTTCTTTGTTTGTAATATCTGTAACAGGAAGATGTTTGATTTTGCGAGCACGCATTAATTCAATAGCTTGTTTTACTGTAGCAGAACTTGGCAATGATATTATTGGAGATGTCATAATGGACTTGGTGGAAACTAAATCAGAATCATCTCCCTTCATAACAACCTTTTCTAAAATATCACTATCTGTTACAATTCCAACATATTTTCCATTTGATGTAACAAGGATTATCTCAACATGTTTAGGTTGTAATATCTTAACTGCCTCAGCAACAGAAGTATTTTCATCTACAGTGACAAATTGAGCATGAATATACGATGACAGAGGACGTTCTAATGGTTCAACCATCAACAATCATCATTTATGGTTGTTATATTGAACATTATACACCAAGTATAAAGATTTGTTTATTGAAGTTATTCTTATAGCATGGTAAATGATGTTAATTAAAAATTTCCTTATCTTTTAATATATTCACATTATCATTAGAGGAAAATATCCAACTATAAATTCAATATCATTTGATATATACTTATATTAAACTGCTCTTTTCCTAAAGTCTCACTGAATGTCTGATATCAAAGAGGCAGGAAGTCCTATCCATCCTCACGAACACAAGCTAGTTCGCTCATTGGGTTTGTTAGATGTAGTGATGATTGGAATAGCAGGGATGATTGGTGGTTCAATATTTGTGCTTACCGGTCCTTCAATTGGACTTGCTGGAAGTTCAGTCATTCTTGCTTTCATTATTAATGGAATTATTACTCTTTTTACAGCTATGAGTTATGCTGAATTAGGCTCAGCAATGCCAGAAGCTGGTGGTGGATATTTATGTAAAATTAATGAGAAATAGGATAAAATGACTTGTAATAGATTTTTAATAATAGTTATGGCATAAATAATTCATTTCAAAGTCTTTCATATTATTGTCTTAAACATCTTTAATTAAGGTAATATGGATTATTATTTTATTTTTCATTCACTATAATATTTAATGATATATTAATGATGATGTATATTATTTTTTTTATAAACTTTAATAAATCAGAATGGTCATCAATATTATAATATTTTTTTAAATTTTCTATTACATACTTTTCATAAATAATAATTTTTTGTTTATTTGTTCATTTCCATTTCTTTCCATATTAAATTCTCTCTAATAATTATATTTATATTTTCAAGAATTATTTTTGGGAGATATATAGATATTTTTCTTCATTTGTACATGAGTTTAAGTTTATTATGATTATAGCAATATTATACTGAATAAATATCAATGCTAAATCATTTTTAATTTGGTTTATATCAATATTAAATGGCATATTGGAACTTATTTTATAGATTATAAGACTATAAAAGAATAGTAATACCTAGACGAAGATAATTTCTACAAAATTATTAAATAGCTATTTCATTTCTTTAATCTATATAGATGAAAAAAAAACTTATTCAAATTATATATTTTGTTATGATTATTTCATTTGTCAGTAGTAGTATATTGTTTTTATCTTTAAACCAGTTATCTTTTGCACAAAAAGATAAAGATAATGAGGATGATGAGAATGCTGAAGATAATGATAAATTAATAGTTAAAGCTCAAATTAATTTAGAAAATATAGATATGGAAAATACAAAATTCATACGTGTTATTGGTTTTATAAATGGTGAGGAGGCCAAACAAGATATTCCTATTTCTTCTA
>DASVFI010000164.1:0-6669 GCA_036380115.1 Nitrososphaeraceae archaeon
AGGTCCTGAGCTATTATCCAAATGGGTGGGAGAATCAGAAAAAGGAGTTAGAGAAATATTCAGACGTGCAAGACAAGCCTCTCCATGTGTTATTTTCTTTGATGAGATTGATTCAATAGCTCCAGTAAGAGGATTGGAAGGTGATAGTATGGTTGCGGAAAGAGTTGTCTCTCAATTACTTACAGAGATGGATGGAATTCAATCTCTTTCTGGCGTAGTAGTTTTGGCTGCTACAAATAGATCTGATATACTTGATCCTGCACTATTACGACCTGGGAGATTTGACAAAATCTTATATATCCCACTTCCAGACAAGAAAACTCGTTATAGTATTTTAGAAATGAGTGCTAGAAATAAACCTCTTTCAAAGGACGTGGATCTTGAAAAGATTGCTGAACTTAGTGAGGGTTTTAGTGGTGCGGAAATTACTTCAGTTGTAAATGTAGCTATTTCTTTTGTCTTGCAAAAGTATATATCAAAGTATTCCTCTCCTGAAGAGGCAGCAAAACATGTTTCAGAAGCTTCTGTTTCAATGGAAAATTATATTGATGCAGTAAAGAAGATAAAGAAACAAAGAGAAACACAACCAGGTCAAAAAATGACAGTTTCTTATTATAGATAAAGCAATTGATTCAGTTGTCTAAATTAAGGAACATGGATTAATTTTTTTATTTAATAAATTTCTTTTATTTTATTCTTTTAAAAATGTTTTTAAAATTAAACATAAATAATTAATAATAACATGTAAGGATAATGTTTTTAAGTTGTATGTTTAACAGTTAAATACTAAAAAGAATGGGAGAAAATTTTCAAATCCAATTAATTGAAGAAAAAAACCTAAAAACCACAAATACATATATCTTAAATAGGTTTGTTAAACCATCTCAGATCCTTGATCTTGTATCACAATATGGAACCCCATTGTACCTTGTAGATGAAAATACTTTACACTTGAAAGCTAACGAACTATTAAATGCGTATGGAAAATACAAAGGACCAAAGAGAATTGCATATTCTGTAAAAGCTAATTTCACTCCTTCAATATTGCGGTGTTTTATGAAAGATGGAATTACATTTGATCTTACTTCATTAGGTGAATTATATTTTTTAAAAAAATGTAATATTGAACCAAAAAATGCTATCTATACAAGTATAACAGAAGAAGAAGAAGAATATGTTCAAGTTTTACGTAATGGTATAACTAAAGTAGTAGTTAGCTCTTTTAATGGAATGACTAATCTTGTAAAGGCTGCAATAAAAACCAATGTTAAACCACAAACTTTGATAAGAATAAATCCAGAAGTTAATGTACAAGCTGAAATTCGAGCTTCATATAAAAATGGAAAATTTGGAGTACCATTTAATGGAGGAACAATTGACAGTGCCTTCAAAATTGTTAAACATATTGTAAATAATGAATTTCTTAATTTTGATGGTTTTCATTTCCATTTAGGGTCACAAATAACTAACTTTTCATGTTATTCTAATACATTCTCCAAATTACATGGATTTATTTCTAAAATAAAAAAAGAGATTCCTTCTATTAATATAAGTACTCTTGATATTGGAGGTGGAACTCCTGTCTTCTATGATCAGCCTGTCCCTACACCTAAACAGATGACTGAAAATTATATCAATAAACTTAATCAATTAGCAGATGATCATGGTAGATTTGAATTAATAATTGAAAGTGGACGATTCTTAGTTGCAGAGTCATCTATTCTTTTATCGAGAATAGTCAATACAAAGGAATATAATGGACATAAAATTGTTATTGTTGATGCTGGATATCATGTTTTATTAGATTCAGCGTTGATGAAACAAGAATATCCTCAAGAAGTTATCAATATTGATAATTCTGATATTTACAATATCCAGTCTACTTTATCTTCCAAGAATATTCATCTCGCTGGAAGATTATGTGATACTTGTGATGTATTTCCTCAATCAAGAATATCTAATCTGAATAATGCAAGTACAGGTAATTATATATCATTTTATAATGTAGGTGCATATTCAATTGTTTTTAATATGCCGTTTCATTGCCAGACCAAGCCTCCTATAGTTATGAAAACTAGTTCTGGAGATCTTAAATTGATTAGGAAAGGCACAACATTTGAAAATCTTTTTGAAGAAGAAGGAGGATATATTTTATAAAATTATATATCATGATTTATATTTGATTCGATCTTGACTTTTTCTACTTGAACCAAAACAATACCAATAGTAACAGTAGCTTAAATAAAGAAATTGATACATCTTCTTCTTCATCTTCCTTATCATCTGAGTATATTAAAGTTCACTTGATCATTTCTGGAAAAGTTCAAGGTGTATATTTTCGGAAACATACTCAAGATGTTTCGTTACAAAATTATGTTTGTGGATGGGTTAAAAATTTACCTAATGGTGATGTTGAATGTGTATTGGAAGGATTAAAATCTAATGTTGATAAAGTTATAAGATGGTGCCATCAGGGTCCTCCTAATAGTCGTGTTGATAATGTTGAAATAAAATGTGAGGCTTTTACAGGAAATTTTACCGATTTTAAAATAACAGAATAACAAATTAAACTCAAATTACTAAAATCAAAAATATTATAATCACTTTATATTTTCATATGCATTGATAATTTCTTGTTTTAAATTTTCAAAGTCTTGTTTGTTAGAAATTTTATGAATTACAGGCATTTCTTTCCTATTTTTTCTAGTTGATACTATCAATTCTTCTATGGATGGTTGTACATCTAAGAAATTACGAAATGCTAGTGTTTTAGAATAGACTATTCTATGAGGTCTAATATCTTCAACAATATTGTTTCCTATTGATCTTACAAAATTTCTTAATTCTATGAGGATTTTCTTTTGATCCTGATTTAAATTTATAAGATGAGTTTCAAATGAAATTCTAGGTTTATCATTATAGATATTAACTTTTATCATAATCTAATTCCCAACTCCTTTTATTTGAAAGATTCTATTATTTCAATTAACATAAATTAGTTATTTGTTATAATATTATAACAAAAGCTAAAGAATAAAATAATTTATTTATATACAAATAACTTTTAAGTATAATTTACAATAAATGATAAACTCTACGCTTAATTTGAAATGATATACTATAAGAAATTTGTTAAAATATGTGTATAATTCATATCTATTACAATATGACAAAATTCTTGGTTGGAAAAGTATCAGATCTTTCAGAAGGTAATATAACACATATGACTGCAGGAGGAAAAGAAATCCTAATAGCTAATGTTAAAGGAAATTACTTTGCTATTGGTAATATTTGCACTCATGCAGGTGCAGAATTACATGAGGGAGAATTAAATGGCAAAGAATTAAAATGTCCTTGGCATGGAGCTAAATGGGATATTACAACCGGTAATTTAATATGGTTCCCACAAAACCTAAAACCTACAGGATCTTATCCAGTAATAATAGAAAATGAAATGATTTATGTTGAGGTTCACTAAATTCTTCTTTTGTAGATTACTTTTACAATAGATTATTTCTTATTATACTATTAATTTATATGGATTTTTTAATAATTTCCTTTATGGACATATTAGAAGATCATGATCTTGCTAAATATCTGTTTAATAAATATTCTGCAAGTCAAAGAAAATGGAATTTTATTATCTCTACTTCTCAAGTAAAGGACTCTTTTTTTGATGCCATTGTTTCTAATCCTGATGAAGTTTGGCAATTAAAAATTGATTCTATTTACAAACCTAATCCCTTAGTAATGGGTACAAAGATTGCAGCAGATTCTTCTATAATAGAAAAAAAGCTCAATACCACACAATTTGGATACAGGAAATTGGAAGCAGATGTACTTAAGAATTTTATAAGAAATATTTCCGAAGATGAAAATAATAATTCTATTAATACTATGGATGTTAATATTCGCCTTAATTCTCTTCTTTCATCACTCGATCCAGTAAAACCAATTAAAGGACAGAATTATCTTTACGGACCTTTTATTTTTACAGAAAAAAGGATGACAAAGTTCGATAATAGACAAGATGAAATATCTGAAAAATTATCATACCGAATGCATGAAAATATCCGAAGAAAATATTCCTTATATCGATAAAATAAAATAATTTCTTTCCTACTATTTATGGGCAGTTATTTCATGTCTTCGTTTCCTTAATAAATAAACTATCGTAAGTAAGATACTAGCAAGTAATGCTATACTTATATGTTCACTCTCAAAACTATATGAACAAGATGTTTCTTGGAAAATGCAACTTAAACTAAAGAATAGTAGATTCCATATTGAGTGACCAAGTATTGCAAACCATCCTTTTCCACTTAACCATGTTCTTAAACTAAAAAAAAGTGACGGAATTACAAATAACCAATTTGCATATGACAATTGATTAGCTTCTATACTATATGTATTGAAGATATGTAACATTGCCCATGCTATTCCACCAATTAGTACAAATAGGTTATTACCAAAAGCATAAAATGGAATTCCAAAAAATAATGACTCTTCTAAAGGTCCAGCTAAAATAACTGGAAACATGGAAAGTGGAAGATTCGGTTCTTTATATTCTACTATTGAATTATCTATTATTATTGTTCCTATGAAAGAAGAAATTATTCCTATACTATGATAAAATAAAAACATTATGATCAAATATATTAATGAATTATTATAGTAACGAGAAATCCAATTTTTAGGATTAATATCTTTATAAAATAGTTTGATCAATGAATCAGCCATTTCATCTACAAAATTTCAGCTTACTCCAATATAAAAATACATCAAATTTCGTTCTTCTTTAAAGATATTATATTGAAACCAATATGACTTTGTTATGAAATATTTTATTAGTATTAGTTTTAATACATTGGAATTATTTCAAGTAAAAGGAAATGAAATAAAAGTATCCATCAAGTCAAGACCAGAACTAGATAAGGCTAATCGCGAATTAATTAAATTATTATCTAACTATTTTCAAGTTTCCCCTGATAAAATAAAAATAATCCATGGTGCAAAATCAAGAAAAAAAGTAGTTTATATATTAGATTAATCATGTTTGGTAAGGGCTAAATAAATTTTTGTTTCAATTATATTTGTGAATATGTAACATATCTTTAAAATATATATACAATCGTAACATACAATAGTCAAAAGTTGTAAAAATTTTTCTATTATGAAATTTAAAACACACTATTTAGTTTTTAATACAAAAAAAAGAATAGACTTTATCAATATAACTCAAGAAGTAAGAACGGTAATCAAGGAAAGTCAAGTTAAGGAAGGTTTATGTCTTGTGAATGCTATGCATATATCCGCTAGTGTATTTATCAATGATAATGAAACAGGACTCCATTATGATTTTCAAAAATGGCTTGAAAAGTTAGCTCCTCATAATCCAATTGAACAATATAGACATAATGATACAGGAGAAGATAATGCCGATGCTCATTTAAAACGTCAAATAATGGGACGAGAAGTTGTAATAGCTATAACTAATGGAAATTTAGACTTTGGACCATGGGAACAAATATTCTACGGAGAATTTGATGGTCAAAGATCGAAAAAAGTTCTTATCAAAGTGATAGGTGATTGATTTAAAGCCAAGTATTAATAATAAATACGAAATAAAAATTATTAAACTAATAATAATAATAATAATAAAACATATTCTTTAAATGAAGATTAAAAATTATTTTTATATACTTTTATAAATTTATTTTATTCGTCTTTATCATATTTAAGAAGATTCTTAACTTGCTCATTCTTATTAATTATGTCACCAAGAGTTTGGTGATCATTTGTTTTTTTCGTCTTAATCCATATGATATTCCCCTCAAGATCCGTCTCAATTAATTTTGCTCGTTCCAAATATTTAAAAATAGTATTAATTTGAGTAGTGTTAAATTTTCCCCCCATCATTTTTTGTAAATTTCTAACTTTTATATAATCAGTAGATTTTTCTAATACGTCTAGAAAGAATTCAATATCTTCTTCACTTATTTTATTTATAGGATTACTTTTTTTCTTTTTTTGTTTTATATTGTAATGTATTTAGATGTAATTATAATACTTTGCTGCAGAGAATCATTTCAATATTTATTAACAAATTATCTATGACTTAAGTTATTTATCTCATATACATTTATTGACATTGTTTCAATGGTTTTGTAAGTGAATATTCCCCATCACAAAAAGTTTTCCATTTTTTTTATAGTTATGTAACCCGAATAATGGACAATATAGTCTTGTATGACTCTTTAGAATTATCTTTTCTATATATTCTATATGTGATCTTGTTATTTTTCAGTTAATTCTTTAGTTGTTTCATATTCAATTAACATTCTAGCGATCGAGCCTCTACTCATAGCATTACATTTCTTTCTAATGATAGAAAGAGGTATTTTCTACTTTTCCATAATAACACGCATTGATAAAATTTAAGAAAATATCTTTTAATATTGTATTGAAATTTTTTCATTAATTCTAATAGTTATAATACTGCTATTAACGATTTAATCAATTTTTCACCATTATCTTTTCTGAGAGATTCGGTAAATGACATAAAATTTCTGTTGAATTGGTATAATATTAGGTTAAGATTGTTAAGCTTTTAATTTTATTTAATTTAGAAATAAAAAATAAATAAAAAATTTTGAAATTGTTTTTGTA
>DASVFI010000165.1:0-7578 GCA_036380115.1 Nitrososphaeraceae archaeon
AAGAACTTAAATAATAAGCATATAGAACTATATTATATAAAATTATGAATAAAAATAAAAAATTTATTGGGGGTCAAATCATTGGAATTGGATCAGACTTCCTTGTTATACATAAAGATGGAAAAAGATTTTTAATTGAAGTAAATTTTGAATCATTAAAGGAGCTTAAAATTTCTACTACCCCATACGGATCCCAAATATAACAGTTTCACATATTATTACATTTTTAGCCTAAAAGATAAATTTAGTAATTTTATAAAAACTTATATCTATTGAAAATCAATCCCAAATTGCAATTAAAATACCATAAAAGAAATAAAGATAATATCAATACTTCTAATGAGTTTAACAAAAATCATAAAGTAAAATATAATAAAAAAGCTGAATCTGAATTTTTTGTAGATAATTCTGCTCTAGCGGGATTTACAGGAGAACGGATATTATATATGGCAGTAAGAGAGTTAATAGAAAATTCACTTGATTCGTGTGAGATTCATCATATTCTTCCTAATATTTCCTTATCAATGAACAATATCGATGCCGAAAATGATCTCTGGACAATCTCTTGTGAGGATAATGGAATAGGCATAATTTCTGAAAAGGTTCCTGTTGCTGTATGTTCTTTTTTAACCTCTGGTAAATACGTCGAAAAACAACAGAGAGGATTATTTGGTGTAGGACTGAAAATGATTGCTGCCTTTTCCACAAAAGATACAGATAAACCAATTAGAGTGTGGTCCAAATCAATTGATGAAGACTCTGAATATTATTACGAATTACGTACTGATATTACAACAAATAAACCTATAGTCTTAAATAAAACAATTTTATCAAGAGAAAAAAGACAAATCAAGGATAAACACGGATTTAAAATTGTTGCTACTTTACGAGCAAGATTATCGCCCATAACCAAAAACAAGATATATGATTATATTTCTCAGACTAGCATCGTTAATCCATACGCTAATTTAAGTTTTGAAAATAATGATGGAAAAATTATTTTTGAAAGAAGAACAGAAATAATGCCTCAACCTGCACAAGAAGTACTTCCCCATCCTGCAGATATGGATCTACAAACTTTAAAAAAAGCAATTTTAAATTTCTCTAATCAAAAAATCAATATTCAAAGTGTGTTATCCTCTTCCTTCCAAAAACTTTCTATTGAAAAGGCGCGAGAAATAATAAGCACTTCTAAAATTGAAAACAAATCGGCTAATCTCTTTTCAGAAAGTGATCTTATCAAAATAGTTAATGCCTGTAAACAAATGAAATTTCAATCTCCTAATACTGATCATTTAAGTCCAATTGGAGAGAAGATATTGACTACAGGAATGATGTCAGAATATATTATTGTTAATAATAAAGATCAAAATAAATCGACAAATAATATTGAAAATGGACATAATTTAAATGTAAGAGTATTAAAACCTGCACTTACATCATATTCCTCCCGTTCTACAGTAATCAATAATAGACCAACTATTATAGAATGTGGTATTGCATATGGAGGAAATATAAATTCATTTAAATTATATCGATTTGCAAATAAAATTCCATTATTGTATGATGAAGGCTCAGATGTTGCAAGAGAAGTAGTCTCCGAAGTTGGAATTAATAAAATGGGTATTACCAAAAAAGAGGCAAAAGAGCAATTTGCAAATGAACAAAAGAATAAAACTGATAGAGCTGTTGAACTTCTTCCTCTTCATATATTTTTCCATATCTGCTCTACAAAAATTCCATATAAAACCGCTGGAAAAGAAAGTATTGCATCGGAAGGGGAAATGAAAAGATACATGAAACTTTGCCTTTCGGATCTTTATCGAAAGATTAGTGCACAAATTCGAAGAGATTTAAAAGTCAAGGATGCAGAGAATAGATTAAAGTTATATAAATATTACATTCCGTTAATTGTTGATGCAATATCGGATTCAATTAAAACCGATCCAAATAAACTAACAGAAATATTTATTAAAATTGCTGAAAAACATGTAAAAAAAGAGATAATTCCTCAAGTTGAAGATATCATCGAAAATAAAGAAGAACACTTAACAGGAAAAGAAATAACAGCCATTCAGGAAAAATCTCACATAATGAAAAGGAAAAATGAAGATATAAAAAACAAACCAAATTCTAAAGTTTTAGCAAAAGAAAAACTAGGTTCCAGAAAAAAAACAACACTAGATGATTTTAATAGGAGATAATAATATATTGTCTACAAAAAATAAAAGACACAAAGAAATTATAAAAAAAATTCAGAATTTAATGATAGCTATCTCTAATGACTTGTTAATAAACAATAAAATACCTTCTTTAGAAATTTCTAAATTAGGATATGATAATACTTTTTGGTCAGATAAAAAGAAAATGCTTACAATAGGTGAAAAAAAGGTTATAATAAGTCCTAATTCCACAAAAAAAATCCCAACGTTTTCTCAATATTTAGTTATGGCTAATGCAATTAGGAAATTAATCGATGAGGAAATGGAAAGTACTATTAGAGGTATGTACTATGCGACATTAAGTACTGTTGGAGATGAAAAAAATAAAGAAAAGTTTTGGAGAAACCAAGAAGATTCTGATGATGCAATTAAAGCAGTAGAATTGATTACAGGAATTCCACGGGAGGAATTTTCGGTAACATCTAAACCAAAAGGGATGATTTCTGGTCCTATTACTCTAAGTGTAGGTGGAGATATTATTGATTGCAATCTAGGGAGTAGAGCAACCTCTCAATTAATTCCAACAAATATATCAGATGTTGAAATAGTAGATGTTAAAGCGGACTTTGTTATGGTAGTAGAAAAAGATACCGTTTTAAATAATATTAGAAAATCAGGATTTATTCAAAAGTATAATGCAATACTTATGACTGGCTCAGGGGAGCCTGATAGAGCCACTAGAATGATGGTAAAGAAATTAAATGAAAAATGGAAAAAACCAGTTGTGATATTTGCTGATGCAGACCCATGGGGTTTAGGTATAGCTTTACGTTATAAAATCGGAAGTGAATCATTAAGTTATGATAGTGAGCGGCTAGTAGCTCCAAATGCAAAAGTGTTAGGAATGATGTTTTCTGATATTTACGATTACAATATTCCTGAGGTTGCTAGATTAGCTTCTACCGCTGAAGATATCAATAGAGCAAACGATATGAAGAAAAAACCATGGTTGCAAGAAAAACAATGGCAAAAAGAATTAAATTTATTCTTAAAAAAGAGGGAAAAATGTGAGTTGGATGCATTTTTTAAGCATGGATTTAAATATTTAGCTGAGCAATATCTTCCTAGGAAACTCAGAGAAGCTGGTGTTATTTAATTAGAATAAAAAATATTCTATTTATATAAATGGTTCATTAATCAAAATTTTCAAAAACTTTTTAAGGAATAAATATTTTTTTAAAATATGCTGGAAGCAAAGTGCTATAAATGTGATAAAAAAGCAGAAGTCAATGATGATATGACCGAAGTCAATTGTTCTTTTTGTTCAGCCAAAATTTCTTATGAAGAATATTTAGAAATAATGAAGGAAAAGGCACTAAATATGGGAATAGAATTCCAGAATAATTGGGACAAGAATCCTTTTTCTTAATAATATTTAGTAGGATTATATTTTAAAATTAATTTGTTATTCCTGAACCTATTAGACGCCATCTTTCTCCAATCTTTCTACTTAGAGCAATTCTGCTACTTTGTGTAAGACTTACTGGTTTTTTAAGCTTAATTTCTATTTTATTTTCTTTAGTATTTGTAACCAATGCTGTAGTAGCTAATGTGCCAATATTTACTCTAAGAGGTTCATTTTTTCGTATTGGTTCAACTTTTACAGGATCTTGTGTTCCTACTGCTGTATCAAAGAGGTATGTATCTATTGATACATCGTAGACATCTTCAGGTAATGTTCCTGGTTTACCAACTATCGAACCGATAAGTGAATCACTCTTGACTAAAGAAGGATCTAGAATAGTTCCTATTGAAACTAATCCTCCTGGTTTGACGTTACTAACTAGACCAGCTCCTGTACCTAAACTAGAAATTTTAGAATAGATAGGAGTATATTTGCCCTTATTATTTAAATTTCCTGGTCTTATTTCAATCTCATCATTTACATTAAATTCACCTTGAATTAAAGCTCCTCCTATAGCACCTCCATATATTTTAGTTACCGGCATTCCAGGTTTGTTAATATCAAAAGAACGCAATACATGCATTATAGGAAATGTTTGTCTATTTCTCGTTGGAGTTTGTATATTAGCCTCAAGAGCTTCAATTAATGTATCAATATTTAGATTATGCTGAGCAGATACAGGGATTATTGGAGCATTCTTTGCTACACTCCCATCCACAAAATCTTTAATTTGTTCATAATTTGTTAATGCTTGTTCTTTTTCCGTGAGATCTACCTTATTTTGGACAATTACAATCTGTTTTATTCCAAGTACCTCTAGGGCAAGCATATGTTCTCTCGTTTGTGGACGAGGAACTGCTTCATTGGCCGCTACAACAAGAATGGCACCATCCATAAGAGCAGCTCCTGATAACATATTGGCCATTAAACTTTCATGACCAGGAGAATCTACAAAACTAGCTACTCTTAATAGTTCACTTTCTTGTCCACAGTTATTACATTGTGGTTTAGTAGAATAACATTCAGGAGAAGAACAGGATTTACATTTATAAAAGGCAGCATCAGCATATCCGACTTTTATAGTTATACCCCTCCTCAATTCTTCACTGTGTGCACTTGTCCAAATTCCTGTTATGGCTTCAATTAAAGTAGTTTTTCCATGATCAACATGTCCTGAGGTACCTATATTTACATTAGGTTGATAACCGTATTCTCGAATATACCAATCAGGAAGAGTATCTTTCCAATGCAATAGCGAATTTAGATTTATTGAGGGATATTAAGGTAATTGATAATTATTTTATAATAGAAATACGATCTTTCTTATTGATTAGATTCGGTGTTAGTATTTTCTGTAGTTGAGGAAGGAATAGTAGCTCCATCTAAAATGCAATTTAATTGATATATTTCCTCTGTTATCATATTTCCTCTTAATAACTTTCTAACCCTTTTTCCATCAGTAGAGTCGCGCATACCTACTCCTGTAATTAATAGAACATATTTTTTTACTCCACCATGAACATCAGAGCGCATAGGTGTACCTGATTTATCACTCCCTCCAGTAATTTGTAATTTACCACCTGAGAGACCCACAAGAGATGAATCAAAGGTATCACCTATTTTAGAACCTAAAAATGGTTGAGCATCTTTATCTTTAAGTTCATGAGATAAACTTTTACCTGTTTTATCTGATATAACTACTTTAAAATTAACCAATAGTTATTTTGGATTAGTATTATTAATTAACCTTTGCAATAACTTAAAATTGGTTTTACAATTACTTAAAAAAATTGAATAAGGAACAAAAAAAAGAAATTACATTATGTCCCATTTGTAAAAATAAGATGATTTCTCTTCAAACATGTCATTTAAGATGTAATAATTGTGGAGCCGAATTAACATGTTCTGATAAAGGCTATTTTTGGTAATAGAATTATCAATCACTATCATGAGTTTGACTTTAACAATATATTATGCTATCCAAATATATTACTATAAATTTGAATTAAAAGAAGATTAACTATTATGATTATAATTAGTTTACATCTTATGATTAATATAGTATATTCAAAATTCGAAAAACTAAGAAATATTTATTCTAATGGATAGACTACTCTGAAATTGTATATGGTATATGTCTTAAATGTATATGTATTAAGTACTTTGGCCAATCCTATCACTTATTGAAGAATCTATAAAATTTACATTTACAGTCACTTTGAAGGGAAACAATAGTTCTCTTTTTCAAATGTCTAATAATAAAAGGAGAACAGCATTTATTTACACAATTACAATTAAATGTGGCTAATGCTAGGTTTTTAATACTTTCGAAATTTGATAAAAAATGTTCTTAATAATTAATTAATAATATTCAGTCCTTAAAATATCATGATAAATATTACATTCTAGTTAGTAAATATTGTTAAAGTGACTAACCAATTCTGGTTATACCATTGCTATAAGAGATATAAAATCAATAGGAAACAAAATGATTAAATATTTATCTTTTGTAACGTCACATAGGTAGAAAAATGATATCAAAAAAAAACTCCAAACCAAAAAAGGAAACTACTAAAGAACCTAAAGATATTAAACCAGTCAAGGATGTAAAAGAAACAAAATCAGTTCCTATAACTGTAGAATTAAATATACTTAAAGTTCTCATTAATGAACGTCCTCTTATTCCCTTACTGAGAGTTTTAAAGAAAAATAAAGAATTACACACAAGGGAATTACTCATAACCATGGGAAGCTGGGGATATGGACAATCATTAATGAAAAGAGCGACAAATTTAGGATTGATTGAAAGAAAAGTAAAGAAAGAAAAATCAAGAGGACGGGGAAAGCCCAGAATATATAATGCTCTAACAAACAAAGGAAGAGAAGTAGTAAAACTAGCAGATAGAATAGGATATGAAAAATAAAATCACTTTTAATTTAATTTAAATCCTTAATTTTTATTATAACTTTAAAATTTTTTAAGCAGGTTTAGGAATAATAAGAATGGAATTATAAAAATATTGATAAATATAATTTGCGATACTAGTTTTTTAATGGTTCTAGTCACAAAACCAGTCAAACTATTGGATGACATCACAATTAATTATGGAAAAATTAATTTTCTTATTCCAGATATAGTAACAGAAGAACTCAATAAACTCATAAATAGAAAATCATATAAAATATCCCAGATAGCTAGAACTGTTTTAGAAATAGCAACACAATTCGAAATTGTGAAGACAAAAAAATTAAGGTATACCGATGATAGCCTTTTAGATTATGCGATTTCTTATAATTGTGCAATTGCCACTATAGATAAAAATTTAATTAAAAGAGCATTATCACAAAAAATTATGGTATTTTCTTTAAAAAATAATAAAGTATCGATAATTAATGTATGATAATCAACAAATTTAAATTTGAATAAAAATTAAAAAGTGTATGGAAGTAAATAATATAAAACTTCATTGGTTAGGGCATGATGGCTTTAAAATAGTCACTGAGGATAACAAAGTAATATATATTGATCCATATAAATTATCCAAAGCAAATCATAAAAAAAACGATGCAGATTTAGTATTCATTTCTCATAATCATTTTGATCATCTTAGTATTGAAGATCTACGACATATTATAAATGATGAAACCAATATAATTGCAGCCGTAGAATGCATGGAAAAGTTAAATCAAGAAGGATTCAAAAACGTCAAAAATGTCGAACCAGGACAGATAATTCAGGAAAACAATATAAATATTGAAATTGTTCCTGCATACAACGTTAATAAAAATTTTCATCCCAAAGACGATAAAAAAGTTGGGTTTATTATAACTTCTAGCAATACCCGAATTTATCATGCAGGAGATACAGACAAAATATCTGAAATGGCTAAGTATAGTCCTGATATTGCAATTGTGCCAGTTTCAGGTGTTTATGTTATGACAGCAGAAGAA
>DASVFI010000166.1:0-3095 GCA_036380115.1 Nitrososphaeraceae archaeon
AAGACATCAGAATAATAACCTGAATGTAATGGTTGAATTTTCCAATTACTTTGAATCAAACACCACCACTTTTTACGATATGAATAAGAAAGAACAGATACTATCATTTTTAGAAACCAAGATAAAAGATTCATCAAAGGACCCTGAAAAGAGATGGATTACCAGCTGGAACCATTATCTAACACGAATAAAATTATTTATAGATGGTTACACAACAAGGATAAAGAAATAGATAAAGATTATTGGGAAACTCCTGACTTTCTTAGAATCAAAAATAAAAAAACAAAGAGAATTTCTCCATATGTAGAAAGTGAAATCTGGGATAAAGATGAATTGCTATCTATCTTAAAATATGAGCCATATAAGAGAAACAAGGCAGCAATAACATTGATGTGGGATTGAGATGCAAGACCACATGAGATTACTCTATTAAAAATTAAACATATAAGATTACGAGAAAAATACGGAGAAGGAGAAATACCTTATGAAGCAAAAACGAAGTGGGCCGATTTTGCTTACACTTTCATTTCCTTACGTAAGAGATTGGTTGAATGAGCATCCATTTAAAAATGAACCAAATGCTAGGCTTATTTGCAGTCTTGTTACAGGTTCGCCAATCAGGCCTAACTCATTATGGACAATGATGAAACAACTAAGACTTAGAATCAAAAGATTGTTACAAAATGGTTCTATAACTAATTTAGAAGAACGAGAAAGGATAGGATTTCTTTTACAAACCAAGAAATTTAATCCATACTGTTTAAGACATAGTGCTATTACCTCAGATTCAGACTATCTTCCAGAATATGCTTTAAAGAAAAAAGTCAGATGGTCAATGAATTCCAAGCAAGGAACACGCTATATCAAGAATAGATTGGGAAATGATTTAAAAGAAAAAATTTTGCAATATAATGGAATTATCTCGGAAAATGGAAATAAAAAGAAAACGTCTGTTATTGATTGTCCTCGTTGTCAATTAATTAATGCTATTGAAAATAAGTATTGCTCAAAGTGTAGTTATCCTATAAAACCAGAAGCATATGATGAAATTAAAGGCTTGGAAGAAAAAAGAATTGAAACTTTACAGCAAAAGTATGAAAATGATATGAAAACGTTGAGAGACGATATGAATAACCAGCTTAGCCAGATTATGTTAATGATTCAACAAAATCCAAAATTATCAAATATAAAACCAGAAAGATTGCTAGAAAAAATTTCTGAAGCTTAGATAACCCATAGAATTGAGAGTTCGACTTCTATTTTTCTCATCTTCTTCTATTAGTGCTATATTTGACTTGTACAATTGCAAGTATCTTCTCCAATCTTCTTTTTCATATTTATA
The DNA here is from genome assembly GCA_036380115.1 of Nitrososphaeraceae archaeon. Taxonomy (GTDB): domain Archaea; phylum Thermoproteota; class Nitrososphaeria; order Nitrososphaerales; family Nitrososphaeraceae; genus TH1177. The sequence goes on from DASVFI010000166.1 coordinate 1,343, forward strand.
ACCTAAATTGTATTTTTTTCCTTCAGGATGAAGTAATATTTGTACGTCAGAATTTATTAGCCATAGCTTATCCCATACGTTCTCGAATTCCTTATCTATTCCTAGTGTTTTGCTATGTTTTAAAAAAAATAAAAGGTAGTCAGTGTAAGAATAATCAATTGAAAATCTAGTCAACTCTTTAGCAATATTAGGTTTATATTTTAAAAAGTTACTATTACTTTTTTTTAATTTAAGATAATAAAAGTTTGAAAAATTAGAAACAATTTCTGAAATGAAAGTGAAAGCAAATGAATTCAACTGTTTTCTGACTTCATTATTTTTGATACTATTTGGCCATACAAAAATAGTTTTAAGTAAATAACACTGAATTAAGTATTTTATATAAATAGAGGCAGTTCTTCATAAAATAAAAGAGTTTCAAAATTCTTCTCGCGATTCTCTTGAGTATTAATCTGTAATAAAACTAATTTTGGTATAGTTATTTCTATTTTCTTTTGCAATTTTTTAAATTCATTATTAAAATCTTGCATTTGTTTATGAATGACAATTAATGGATTATTTCGAATTAATGTTACCGTATATGCTCGTGAATTAGGTTTTTCTTTATCAATTTTAATTATGCCTTTTTCCTCTAATGACTCTAATATCTTCCATGTATTTTTTGGGGACGAGAACTTTCCCTTAATGACTATAATATTGATATGAAAAGTAATGTAAATTGTTAAATTATGTAAAGCTCAATATAGGTTACGAAAATAGTATGGTCGAAGATAACGAGAATAATAATAATCTCAATCCGAGAGTAAATAACAAGAAATCACAAGAATATCCCGAAGTTCCTGAAGAAGCCATAGTCAAACCTGAAGATGAAAAGCCAGTAAAAACAACAATAACCCCAGAAGAAGTGGCAGGAGAGGATATATCTAATACTGATGTGGGCGGAGATACTAGTACTGACATGGATGGAGACGGCAGTCCAGATTGGGATAAATCTATCTAACACTAGATTTAATTTTAATGCTTAAACTACTTATGAAATAAGAGAAATGTATCAATCAATTTTTTTCTAATATTAAATTATACTTACAAAGTATTAATTCAACAGTTGTAAAACAAAACAAGTTTCTAATAATAAAAGCTATTATCTCCATTTATTACTTTTCTGCCATATCTCCTTCTTTCTCTTCTCCACCTACAATAGCACAAAAAACTGAAGACGATTTAACTGCATTAGAAAAGATAGAAAAGTTAAAGACACAGTGGTTAGACCTACTTCCATAAAAAAGATTCAGAACTGAATCAAACCCATTTTTTATTTTATTTTTTTAAAAAGAACAATTGCATTATTTAAAATAAGTTTCTAACAAAAGCTAAATACAAGATAGTAATAGTATCTCTACAATAGGAGACTCTTATTTTAGAACCGCTATCGGTATTACTCCTGACTAGTCTCAAATATCTAAATAATTATGCTTGGTAATTGTTGTAACTATAAATATATTACCTAGAATTATATAAATAAATAATTGTTTATGAACAAATAAATAAATATGACTATATGATAGTCATTAATACATGAGTTTATATAGCTTAATAACCTATATATATACATGTCAGCTCCTGGTACTGGTCCAAAAAGTCCTTCTAAAAAATCTACTAAAAAAATCACAACAGCGAATAAAGTAAAAGAAACAAAATCCGTTCCTATAACCGTAGAATTAAACAAACTTAAAGTTCTGATAAACGAACGTCC
>DASVFI010000167.1:0-2306 GCA_036380115.1 Nitrososphaeraceae archaeon
TCTTTTTAAACTATCGTAGATATTTTAGCTAAAAATAGAGTTTTTATAAAACTTTAATTACATTATTATTGTTAAGATGAAATGTACATAAAAAATATTTTTAAATACTATTGGCAAAGAGAATTGAGATTTTGTGATTTCAACTTTTAAAATAAGTTTCTAATAATAAAAGCTAAATACTATGTAATAGAACCCCACTACATGGACGATTCTTTCTTGACCAGCTAGCTAAATCTGTATATGAAATTTACTAATATTATTTGTAATATTCTACATAATCAAAAAGTTAGATGGTAAAAAATTTAAGACTTGAATCTCCATACTTTAACACTGTTATACTTTCTATAGTTAAAATACAAGGAAGACAATTAATGGGAAATGTCATAATAACAATGACTAAATCTTATTGATAGATGATGAACCAGACCTCACTTATACAATAAAGAAAATTTTAGAAGACAATGAATTTGAAGTGGATGCTTTTAGCATTGAATAGTTACAAAGCCCATTTTTATGATTTAATAATTCTTGATATCATGATGCCAAAAATGGATGGATTTGAATTATATATTCAATTAAGGGAAAAAGACCCTAAAGTAAAAATCTGTTTTTTAACTGTAATTGCAACGTTCAATGAAGAATTTAGAAAAACACGATTGAGATTGGGTAAAACAATCAATGAAGACTACTTTATTCAAAAGCCAATCCATACTAATGACCTTATTAAAAAATTAACTTCTATAATGAATATCTAAGGTTTTGTAAAGTCTTCGGTTGATTTATTCCATAAATTGAGGACAATTACATACCGTACATTTATTATCACCAATATAAGATAAAGCATAAAGATGATTCTTTCTTAGATGAGAACATTTTTTACATGTATCAAATTCCTTCTTCATTCGTCAAATAACTTCTAGAAAAAATATAAGGATTATTAAAAAGATAGAAAAGCTTAAGCTTCACCTATTTTTAAACCAACAATCTTTTATTCAACTTGCTTTTACTATTATTTGCTACCTCTGTTCTACTCAATTATATTCAGGGTGTTATTGTAGCCTCTAACACCCAATAATCAACACTCTGTTATTCTACCTTCTACTGTCATACTACACACAACAAGTAAGCCTTAAACATATCATCTTCATGGGTGTTATAGGTGTCGTATCCCTTTAACACCCGCTTTTCAAAACAGCTAAATATCTCATTCAATCTGACTATTTAGCTTTGAATTATATGTCATTCATATTTTTGATAGAATCTACTGAATGGCTAAAGAAATCTCTTTCTCTAAAATTACATGGATTGGTGTGGGTGCTATATAGGTGGAATTTTTGAACGTCTTGGGACTGATTTATATCATTATGCAACTTCTTTTCAAGGAATAACATTTTCTCCTTATGTCATACCTGCTGTTTTAGGTATTACTGGTTTTAGTTTAATATTATATGGTTTTCTCAATAAAAAAAGAGAAAAGGCGTGATGACGATGAAAAATGGAAACACTTTCCTGCTAATGTTACCAACTGATTTCCAACAACGGAAATAAACACCGGTAGAATTAACAGAACAATAATCTTTCTTTCCTTCATCTTGTTGGAAAACATAAAGTATTCACATATTCACATACTGTATCAATATATATTAGAAAATCAGATAGGAACAAAAAATGAACCAAAAGAATTCATCCGACACATCTAAAAAGTTTGCTAAACATCATCATCGTGAAGAATTCTTCCTTTACAAAAGCATAAACGAAAAGGAAGCACTATGTCCTAGTTGCAACCATTCATTAGGCAGACACAAGATTAGAATTCCTCATCACTGTACTGAGAAATTATGTAGTTGTAAACTTTCAAGACTTGAGGCAAAAACAGATTATTTCAAGTGGTTTATGAAAGAAAGAAGAAATCAAAAAAATAAAGAGTCATTTTTCAATTTTAATGATGCTTAATTGTTAGGGGATATGGATAAAAAAAGCTAAATATATCATTGAATATAAGTTTATGACAAAATTAATCGTCTGTCATACTGATAGTATTAATTATGGAAATTGGTTTTTTATATATCATAATTTACTTTGTTAATTTATAAAATAATTTAAAATAATTTAAAACAATATGAAAATAAGTTTCTAATAATAAAAGCTTTCACCAAGAAATGGATACCTTTCAAACAAAAAAGCAGAGAATATATAATTTTGTATTTCTAAATAACGTTTAGAATATTTTAACATGATTAAATTATATTTATATCTAATTTTTTACTAATATAAGCAAGTCACTTATCTAATAGTATGAATCATAG
>DASVFI010000168.1:0-2553 GCA_036380115.1 Nitrososphaeraceae archaeon
AGTTACCAACTCATTTCTAACTGTCTTTATTTTAGTATACAACAAAGTAATCTCAACGACATCTCCAACCAAAGTTTCATCTTCTGTTGTCCTGATTCTATCTCCTAATTTGAAAGGTCTAGATGATAATAACAATATTCCTGCTATTGCATTGCTTATTGTATTTCTTGAAGAAAAACCAATTATTGTACCAGCAGTTACACTTATTGCACCAGCTTCAACTCCACTCAGAGATTAAAATTGGAAAAGAATTATTGTGATTGTAATGACAATTATTATTAATTTTGTTATTGAATTAATCCCCTTTAATTGTCTTTTATCCAGTCCTAAAGAGTCTGCAGCTCTTTTAATCAAGTGTTTTATCAAAAAGTATAGAGATACTGCAACACCAATGCCTACGACTAATATAATAATATCATTCCAAAAGTTTTGAGATTCAGATTCAGGCGAGGAAGATGACGTATCTAATTTAATTGGCTTGTCTTCCTGTTGATTAACTTCATCAGCAGTAGTAGCAGTAGTATCTTCGCCAGTTTCACTTATTACTTGATCTTCATTTACCAAAATATCTAAATCTTCTTGTGCTATAACTGTTAAATCTTCTAAAATAGAAAAACTACTTATCAATAATAAAAATAACAAAGTAAAATGATAAAAAAAATAATATTGTTTTTGTATTTCATATTTACATAACAAATACATATAGACAATTAGAGATAATTGTTATTATCCTATAAATAGATAAGTCAGACTAAGGCTCGAAGATAATCAAACATATGAATAGAATAAACTTCAAATAAAATGCGACTATAAATTGTTAATCACTATATAAAATCATTATTATTATTATTATTATTATTATAACTTTTTCTACTTGAAAAGATAATTCGTGTTTAATTAGAATTATATTTTTATCTTCTAATATATTTTAAAATAATTTAATACATGAAGTTTTGCAATTTAAAATCATAACAATAATATTTTTTATTTCCTCTACAATTCTAGTATAACATTTTGAATAAAGACACCTATCACCATTTAATTTACTTCTTAATAATAGTTACAAACCATAGCCTATTATTACTTAAAGTTTGAGGAATAGAAACAACCACAAGTCCTAGCAGTTGTAGGCCATGGCTTATTGTTTAGGCCTATAACATATTTTACGGTTACATATATTAAGGATTATAGACATTTAAAACTTGATAACAAGGTTAATTCTCATAGTTAATTGTAATCATTTATTATACATTTTTTGTTAACAATTAATGTCTAATAATTCTTCTTATAATTAGAACAAATCTATTAAAATATAAATAAATTTCATAGTATTAGTCGACTAGAAGACACAATTAAAACATGATTAGAATAAATTTATAAAAATACAGTCCTGATTATAAAATTAATATTATTTATATTTAATGAACATTAACATTGTATTCTAAGTCTTTTAAAGGATAATGTACAAACCTTTTTTGTTGTCTTCTAAGCAAACCTTTAATGATGAAATATCAATAAAAAATAAAAAGAAAAAAAAGAAATATTCAAGGAAACAAGATAACAATAAAGTAGAAGAACAACAATTACAAAAAAAGAAATCAATTGATCATATATTTTATGGCTCGGACAAAAAACAACAAATAGATATACAAACAGCAGATAATGATGACGATAACAGTTCTAAACAAGAACAAGCAAAAAATACCAGAGACGCCAAAGAGATTGCAAACTATTCCTTACATCTTCACAAAGATATGATAAATACCTATAATTCTATATATTCTCAACTATTGCAAGATATTTCTAATTCTGCTAATGATAATTTTATTATTTCTAAAAGATATCTAGATTATCAATTTGATAAGAAAAATACATATACCAATTCAATTGATAGTAGTGGTTGTAGTAATAAATCAGATGAATCACTAAAATTAATAGACAATATCATGACTAAAAATATAGATACATTTATCAAATCAATAGAAATTACACAAAAATATTATAAAGATATATTTCAAAGTTATTTGAATTGTATAAAAAAGTAATTAAACTCACAATAGTAATCTTCTTACTATCCTGAAATCCATTATATGAACGAATTCAAAGATTAATGAAAAAAGTGATCTGTTCTTCTTTGAATTTTCAACCATATATACATTTTAAAATAAGATTCAAAATTTTTACTTTCGTTAGAAAAATAATTAATGATAAGTCCTTTTAATAAAAATCATATATTTACTTAATTAGGATTGTAAAGATTGAGGAGTTATTTCCCTTACTTCTACATCATATATATCGAATTTAAAGTCATTTGCTTTGAGTATAACAAGTGGAGAACCCCATGTAATTGCTTGATCATCTGTTTTAGCATCACATACTTTCATATTATCTCCCCAGTTACCAGTATCTATTAATTCATGTACTTTTTTATAAGGTCCCTTTCCCTGGTTTCCTACATCTACCCAGGATTCTAGTTTTACTGCAGTATTGTTTATGTTATATACTATTCCTTTGAATCCAATTATTTTATCATAAATGTTTCCTAATTGTACA
>DASVFI010000169.1:0-10986 GCA_036380115.1 Nitrososphaeraceae archaeon
AAGTTTTTTTATTTTATAAAAATTAATTTGTCATCCGAAAAGAGAGGGTATCTTCTACTCTATCAATTACAATAAAGTCATTATTATACATATACTATTAATTCATAATGCTGAATCTACATTGAATTTAATATTATTAAATTTATAATTACATTATTTTAGCAAATTATCCCATCGTTTTTCAAAAGTGATTCTTTACAATTATTTTTAATATAGTTATACAAATATTTGTTGATCTGACATTTTCAGGTTTAATTCATTTCAATAAGGATATATTCACACAATTTTAACCGTGTGTATTTATTCAAACATAATAAAATAAATAATAATAATAATAACTTTATACTAATATAATAATAAATTATGACTTCTGGAAAATATTTTAATAGAGGAGTTATGTCTTTAGATCATCCACATATTGGATTTGTTGTTAGAGAAACTGAAGATAAAATTATAGTATTTGGAGAAGGAAATAAGAGATATGATATTCCTATATCGAAAATTCAAACTGTCGGTAGAAATGTTTTAATTGGATTAAATTTCTTAGAAATCGAAAAAAATTTTAAAGTAAAAATGGAAACTCCCCTTCCAGCTGGCAAATACGTAGACCCATGGAGTTCTAAAAAAAATATAGATCTTGCAACTTATGAGGGCAAATTTGATAAAAGTTTATTCAACAAAGGAGTTAGGCTTGCCAATGAACATCATGTTGGACATATTATGAAAGATACAGCTAGTACGATAGTTATTTTTGGTCACGGAAATAGCAGATATGATGTTCCAAAATCAAAGATAATAGCAGTTGGTAGAAATGTTATTTTAGGATTAGATTGGATTGATTTATTTATTTATAAAGTTGATAGAAATATGCCATTACCGACAGGAGAATCTGTAGATGCACTAGGTGATTAGAATAGTATCATTCACAATAATAATAAATATTATTATCCGCTTATTACAAGATCATTTATTAATACAATAATAATGTAACTTACTATTGTATGTATTATTTGCATAGTTTGCTTCTTTAAGATTATTATTTAACCATAAAAACCATATTATATTTAAATTCTAAAATAGAGTTAACATTAACATAGTTTTTGTTAATTTGATTTTTTTTTGTTATTATTTATAAATTATTTCATGATACCTATGTATATCTATAGGTCTTTCCAATAGCGGGTTTAATTTCTCTTTTATATTAATCATATGGGGTTGATTGAAATGCTCTTCGATTGCTTTTTCATTTTCCCATATTTCATCAAACATAAAAATTAAAGGATTTTCTAAAGATTTATGAGGAACATAAGCAATATTACCATCTTCCTTGATTGTAGGATGAATGAGATCAAGTAAGATTCTTTCTAATTCTGACTCTTTTCCCTTTTTGGCTTCTAAAAAAGCTAATAGTCGGATAGCGCTCTTAGTTCTATTTTCAAATTTTTTGATATTTGTAGTTTCCATATTTATTATTTTATATATTTCATAGTATTATTTTTTATTTAATTCTATCTATATCCTAATATTTGTCTATTGTGTGAAAGCATCATCATCATCATCCTTTACTACTTTACTACTTGGATACTATTACTATGCTAAGTTTAAATCGTTATTCATGTATCTTTTTTATATATGAAATGTTATTTATGTGAAGGTGAAGACTTTGTTTTTAAATGTAATTATTGTAAACAATATTTTTGTAGTGAGCATAGGCTTCCAGTTAATCATGTATGCCCTGCTATAGATCAATATTTAGAAAAAAGAAAAAAAAGTTCAATCTCTTACGATAACTTCTCTAACAATAATCTCATTAATAATATTAAGAAAACTATCAATATACATTTCTCTAAAACAGAAATAAAGCATCTACTAATTGCAACATTTTTAGTGTCTCTAGTTGGAATGTCACTGAATAATTATCGCTATATATCCATTGAATTTTTAGTTATTTTTATAATTGCCTTTTTATTTCATGAATTAGCCCATAAGTTTTTAGCTAATTTTTATGGGAGTTGGGCTGAATTTCGGACAGAGATTTATGGTTTAATTATTACTGCAATATCTTCAATTCCTTTTATTCCTTTTAAGTTTATTGCACCCGGAGCGGTCGTTGTTGGTATTTCTGTAAAGAGTAAGCTAGGAAAAGTTGCCCTTATTGGACCTATAACCAATTTAGTTATGGGGTTTGTATTTCTATTATTTTCATATATTTATCCATCTTCAATTTATTTTGGCATTGGAGCAAGTTTTAATGCATGGATAGCTATGTTTAATTTATTACCATTCGGAGTATTAGATGGACAAAAAATTTTTGATTGGAATAAAGTAGTATGGACTTTCACAATGGCTATAACTATGATGTTGTTTATAGTATCATATAACTAGATTCAAATTTCAAAATTATTTTACAAATCATTTAGCTAAGAAGTTTTAAATAAAATAAAAAAAAGGGAATGAAATTAATTTATGCAATAATTTCTTAATTTCATCTTATGATACAATTAGATTCATAGTTAATTAGATCTTTTAAGCGATTCTTGATTTGTTCAAAATCTGATTATTTTCTGAGCCTATTTCAATTTCTAAATATAATTAAGAGGTAATCAGCAAAAAAGTATAGATTTTTCATTCATATACTAACATAGGGTTTTGGTGTAGGACAAAATAGTATAAATAATATATTTATTAGTTATTGAATGACATCAAAGAAAAATTAGAATTTTAGCAATCAATTATCTAAAACCTGTACAAGTCCTAATTGACATTTAACACATTTGTAATCCTTGGGATTTTTTTCGTCAACATCTATTACTACATACTCTTTACATCTATTACAATACATTATAGATTCTGTAGTAGCAAAATCCATATAGTATTTAGATAAAAGAAACTATTAAATTTGTCTATTTTTTAACTTGAATTTCGATTTTTTTATTTCAACATTCAATTTTAATATCCTAACAAAGTAATACATTGGTGTAATCTATTTTCAAGGATGTCTTATAGATAGGTGTTAATGTCAATCATTGTGATTTTTTTAATAAAAGAAATTACAAATTAAGTAAAATGTATACCTTGATAAAAGTTAAATGTTATATCTTGATGATTGCTTTTGACTTGTTTGACTCTTTTGCGATAATATCTTTTTTAAATTATCTCTTAATTGGTCGAAAATTGTGGCAAGATCTAAACCACAGTTTATATAAGTATATCTATTAGTTGTTGTGAAAATCCTTAGATCTACTTCGAACCTTTTAGATTTTCCTATAGCACTTATTAGTTTTATTCTGCATTGAGCTTCTTCTAAATCTGGTATCCTCTTTTTTAGGAATTTTACAAGTGTGTTAAATTTCGATTTGATTAATTTTGAAGAAAATGGTTTGCCTGGTAGACCAATTATATATGCGGAGACATCTTCTTCTTCTATCCTTTGTCCTAGTAATGAGATTATATCTCTGTTAGTTATAATTCCCTTAATTTCATCGCCTAATGTAACAATAGAGTAAGTTGCATTAGTAGAGTTCATCAATTGAATGACTTTTGCAACTGAATTATTTATACTAGATTTGGTTACATTCCTTTCACCAATACCTTTAGCAGAAAATTCAAGTTGTCTACTACTCTCTGGCCAACCTTGGGAGATTTTATTTAAATTATCTGAAGTAAGAATTATTTTCGCAATATCAAATGAAGTAACAATTCCTTTCAAAGTGTCTTGTACAATAGGAATATGGTCAATTCTATGGCGGATCATTAGGTTTTGAGCAATTGATATAGAGTCTGTTTCATTTATGCTAATGGGATTTCCAGTCATTATTTTCGTTGATGGAATCTTTATATTAGTATAGTTCATGCATTTTACTATTGATTTTGTACTAATTTGACCTATTATTTCTTCATCTTCAATTACTGGAATAGAGCGTAATCTGTAGAAACTCATAATATTTGCAGCTTCTTCTATATTGCTATCTTCTTCAATAGTAGGAGTCATTTTTGCCATAGAATTTAAATTTTGAGAAGTAATATCTCTAGCTGAAATAATATCTCTTACATTAATAGCTGTAATTTTGTTTCCTTTTTTATAATAAACGTTGTAACTATTCATTTTTATGAGTGTGCCAAGTAACGTAGAGATACTTGCCTTAGAATTTATTATATTGGCAGATTCAATAAAATCTGAAACTGTTTTTTTGGCAATTTCTCTAAGCATTGAAGTAGTAGAATCTCCTTTCATCAATTACTTATGGCTTGTATAAATATTAATAGATTCTTCCAAATTGGAAAAAATTGAATCTTTGTTTCTTTTGCATATATGTGCCTAATTTTGATCAATATTAATAAGTTTTTATATGTAATAAGTATTTATAGTTCCCATATACAATTACAGACACGATTAGATAGTATAAATTTAGTAAAATCATTATAAAAAACAATTAGGTAAAAGAGAATTAATCAAAATAATGGTAATATCGATTCTATTAGTAATAACTGTTAGACTAAAACATAAATAAAATGGTTTATTGACATTGCACAGCTGATGAATTTAAGCTAATGTACAATTCTATAAAAAGTCATATTAGTATTTTACTTTTAGGAAGATATTTCTTGTGCCTGGCATATGTAGTAGATATTATTATTCAATAAACTCATGGAAGTACAATTTAGTATTATGATAACGATCCACAATTACCACTTTCCTTATCAAATTGGCCAATTAATAAAGATCTAGTCTTAGACTTGAGTGATGTCAATCCAAAATTATGTCTTAGCTCATCAAGAATAGTCGTTACCTCAAATACCTTTTTTTAAAATATTTCTAAAATTATTATTATTCATCTTATTCTTAAAAATCTACTATTAAGCCTTAAATAACTAGAATCTATAAAATATCATTCAAGACAAAATATGAACAGGTTAGCTAATTTAATATTAGAAATAGAGATAGATAGGATTAATTAAAATAAAATGTCTTATATTATTTTTCCTAACTCTGAAAAATCTCATGAACTGGCAATCAAATACAATTTTAAAGAGTGGATGATTGCACGATATCTTTCTTTTATTCCAGATATTGAAAAATTTCTTGATTATATTAATAATAGGAAGCCTAATCAATATATCCGAATAAATACACTAAAAATTGATGTTGATTCTCTAAAACAAAAATTACTAGAAAAAGATTTTATACTAGAACAAACCCAATTACAGGAAGTTTTTCTTATAGTAGAGTCTAAATTTCCTATTGGAGCTACTATGGAATATTTATCAGGATATTATTACATTCAAGATCTTAGTTCATGTTTTGCTGTAGAATCTTTAGATATCAAAGAATCTGACATGGTTTTGGATATGGCAGCTTCACCAGGAGGCAAAACCTCTTTTATGGCTCAAAAAATGAATAACAAGGGCGTAATTCTTTCTCTCGAATCTGATAGAAAACGCTTAAGGAAAATGATGTTTAATCTTTCTAGGTGCGGAGTTATGAATACTGTTCTCTGGAACATAAAAGGAGAAGAAATAGTGAATTATAATTATAAATTTGATAAAGTTTTACTTGATGCACCTTGTTCTTGTGATGGAATTATTCAAAAAGATCCTTTAAGAAAAACTACTTATTCAAAGGAGAGTATCACATATTGTAGTACTAGACAATCCAAATTGGTTGAATCAGCATTAAGAGTAATAAAGCCAGATGGTTTACTAGTATATTCCACATGTTCTTTAGCACCGGAGGAAAATGAATTTATTATAAATTCATTATTAGAAAAATTTGATATTACTGTTGAGCCAATTAATATTGGAACAGATTCTTTGCTACAGTTTGGAGATAAAGTAATGGATAATTCTATCAAATTCACAAAAAGATTTTATCCTCATATTCATAATACTAATGGATTTTTTATTGCTAAACTTAGAGTAAACAATATGATACAATGAATATGTTTAGAGGTTTGACAAGACAAGAAAATACTATAATACATAGAGAATTCAACAGATGGGGAATTTATAATTATATTCTAGATAAAGTATTTGTAATAAACGAGAGCCAAAACAACACTAAGGAAGTATTTGTTATTCCTTTAATTTTGAAAGATTTTATATATTGTCCATATAGTTGTTATGGAGGTTTACAAATAGGTGTACTTCAAAAAAAAAATTTTTTACCTTCAATAACTTTTTTCAGTATTGTAGCAAAATATGGCATTAATTTTTTATATGTTATTGTAAGTTGTAATGCAGAAAAATTAATTCTTTATGGTAAAGATATTTTTGGTGATTCTATTATTTATGCCTCACCAGATATTAAGCAAAATTCTATAATTATATTATTAAATAAGTCTAAAGAATTTTTAGGAATTGGTAGATCCAGATTTCAGGCAACTAGAATCAAAGAAAATGGAAAAGTAACAATAAGTACTTTATTTGATCTTGGTATGTATCTAAGATGTGAGAAAAAAAGATAAAATGGATCCATAAACACTAAATAAATTGTAAATGGGTACTTGTCTTAATTATAAGTGGAAAAAAATTAAATTATTATTCTGGTTTAATAATAGCTGAATAGACTCCGCCAATTCCATAAGCAATAGATATTAAAATTCTAGCCAAGAATTCACCATAGGATTTCTCAATTATTTTTCCCTCGTAGAGAAAAATAATTATTCCTATAGAAATCATCGAAATCAGTCCTACAATTAATTGATCTATATTTTTAATTTTATTACTTAACAAAAATATCATATATGTGGAGATATTTCCAAAACCAATTCCTGCTAAAATTAGGTATTCATGCATAGAAGGGATTAATGCTCCTAAAAGAAAAGGAGCTGCCCAACAGATTCCATTAATTATCTTCATGGATATCGGCCAGTCTGTACTTTTTCTTATCCTAGTTCGTACGGTGTAAAGAGATTTAATTATTTTACTTTTAAAAATAAGGAAAAAAATAGAAAAACAACCAAACCATATTAACAAGTATATATAAAATAAATCAAATTTTTGAGGAGTAAAATAGCTTATGATACTTGCTGAAAATACTGATAAGGAAATATAAATAAATATAATACCATTGTTAGAAACCTCATTTTGAGCAGTATTCACAAAAAATTCTTGGTATATGATCTCCCTATAAAAGTATTTATTATTACAAAAAATAAATAAACACTATTATATAAGAAGCAAAATTGTAAATGATTAATATTTTTTATAAATACAAAGATTTTTGTTATTGTTGTTACAATGTTAATTATTGTCACCTTTTTTCAATTTTTTGAAAAAGAGATCTGAGAAAGTGAAAAAAGATACAAAATATCATAATACATTAGATCAGATAAAAACAGAAGAAATCGAATCGAGAATAACTATTTCTATAGATGAAGCAAAGGATATAGTTAAAAAAATTGAAGATAACCAAATCGAATATCTAACTGACAAAATTGAAAAAATACGAATGTTAACTCAAAAACCTCTAGAAAATATTAAATTTATAATATCAGATTTAGAATCCACAAAGATCGAAGTTCATGAAAGCAGCTTTGAATCACTAGTAATAAATTCAAAAAAGATGGTAGTAAATTCAATAAAAAAAGAACTTTCTTCGGGTATTCCTGCCCCAAAAACTCTTAATGATGTTATCAAATTTTATGAAAGATTAGATTCAATGGTGAATAAATTTTCAGAGGTCAGTATGTCTCACAAAAAAGTGTTCAATTTTTTTATTAGTAAATATGCCGATAAACTTAAAACAGAATTTGAAAGTATTTCTTCATTATCGATGCAATGTAAGTATGAACTAGATATTTTTGAAAAAGAAAGACATCCTATAAAAAAATGTTTTGATAATATTGATGCATTAATACAAAAACATGAATCTATTAAATTAGAAGAAGCAAAATTTAAAACTAAACAATTTCAAATAGATGAATTAAAATTAAAAATTAACAAAGTCGATGATGAAATTCAGGATTTGGTAAATTCAAAACACTTTAAAGAAGCTAATGATATAATGAAAAAAGTAGAATCTCTCGAAATCGAAAAAAATGATTTTCATAAAGAGTTACTTAATGTATGTAGTAAAGCAAGTCGAGCATTTAATAAATATTCATATGGATTAAATAAATCAATTGTTCATAAAATTCATTTAATATTGGAACAACCATGGAAAATACTTGAAGATGTAGATACATATTTAGATTTAATAAAAGAAGTGAAAAGTGCAATTAGTAAAGGTAAAATTATAGTAAAAGATTCAGATAAAATGGAGACGTATTTGGATAACATAATTAATTCATTACCAAATTTCAAAGAAAAGGAAAAAAACCTTAATAACGAAATTAGAAAATTAAATAATAATAAGAATATAAATATTATTTCTAAAGTAAATGAATTAAAAAGAAAACATGTTACTTATAATCAAGAACTCAAAGATATTGAAATTTATATTAAAGAATCTGAAAATGAATTATTGAAAAATAAAAATGAATCTGATAATTTGTTATCATCTATTGAAACCTATATCAATCGTTTAAGTAAAAATAAGTATCATATATCAATTTCTAAATAATTACAAACATAGAATATCATTAAACTTACTGTTTTTTGTGCTTTCTTTTATTTTTAATTGTATGGACTGATTTATCTTTTTTTCATATATGATAATAGAAAGGAGAAAATAGCATATTTTTCGTCTATCTTGGAGTAATTTTTTTATCCCATATTTTGGATGAACAAGAAATAAGCTTTGTATTGGAAATGCTAATATATATAAAAAATAAATAGTAGGAGCTGTTAACTAAATTATTGAAAAATTTTTCTACCCCTGTAAAAATTGGTTTGATTATTTTATTTCTTGGTATTGCTGTAATGGCTTATGGTACTTTTTTAAATAACGAAACCATTTCTTATTATGCTTTGCTTATTGTTATTACTGGTTTATTTATTTACATGGCCTATACTTTTAACTTTACAAGTAAATCAAATGTAAATTATTCTAATAAAGAGAAAGAAAAAAAAAGCAAAAAATGATACATGACAGGTCCACTAAGGAATCTAGATTTATCTCAAGAAATTTATTTTTTGATTTCTCATATAAGTTTTATTTTTCTTTGCAATTTATTATAGTACAATAATATGGATTCTTAATGTTTTAAATTCCATCTACAATGCACTATAATATTTTACAATAAATAGAACTTAATTATAAAGATTTTTATAATATAAACAAAATTTTCTATTATAAGCTTTACTATTATTATTCCAATATCATGATCTATAATGAAAATATAGAAAATTTCAGTGAACTCGATATATAGGGCATAAAGGATATATTCATATGGTAGATTGTTTAGTTATAAAATTATATGAAAATAGAACAGTCCAAATATCAAGTTTCATCATGAGAATGAATTTTCTTAAAGAAAGAAATAAATTTACAATCCTTTACAATATAATTAATTATCTCTTAATGAGGATGATAAAGTCTAGTTGAAATTTTACATTATAGCAAGTATATTATCATTCTTTCTTCTTCTTGGAATGGTAGTTTTTGATACTGATCTTGCGATTGCAAAAAAAGAAGATGCTAAATCAAAGAAAAAGATCGAATTGTGTTGTAGCTGGGGGAATTCTTTAGATGATGGAATATTGACCTTTTCTATTAAGAATGGAGGATCAGATTTAGCCAAAATTGTAAAATTAGCGATTAATGATTGGGAAAAATCACTTGGAGGAATAGAATTCAAATATGTAAAGGAAGATTCGGAGGCGGATATTGAAATTGAATTTAAAAAAGGTAAAGGAAAAAAAGTTGGAAAAACCGTAACATATTTTGATCAATTTGGCCTTATTGATCAAGTAGACATTTCAATCTCTAAAAAATCATATGGTGTTACGTTAGATACACGTACTTTAGAGCATGTTGCAAAACATGAAATGGGGCATGCACTTGGTTTAGGACATGCAAATTTTAAAAATACATTAATGTCGGCCAACGTAGATGAAATCATAACAAAAATATCTGCTTGTGAATTAGACTCTGTCAAGTATGCTAATAGTTGGAAATTCAGTGAAAATGATGATGACGATGATTATTCTCCTGATCCTATAGATGAAGAAGGCTATAAATGCAAGAAAAAATAATTTTCTTAAATAAATATATTTTTTAGATAGCAAATCTTAAAGTCGGAATTTCTACCAAAATTCTGGTCGAATTACTTGTTTGAATAGATATACACTATATTGTTTTATAATACTATCAATTACTCAAATTTAAACAAAGCTTATAAGATTAGTCATATTATTCTAAATTATGGACTATAATTCAATATGTAAGGATATCATGGATTTAGATAAGAAAGTCCGTTTTGCAGCAGTATGTGATGATTCCGGTGAGATCAAATATGGTGGTCAAAGGGAAGGAATCCCTAATTTATTGTCTCCAGAGGAGACTAAAAGATCTAATATACAAGCTTTGGCCAGATGGTCTTTACGTAATTCTCTTGCCTCTAAAATTGGAAAAGGACAATATGCAATGGCTGTTTATGAAAAAATAAAACGCATCACTATTCCTTTAGAAAATGATCATCTTCTTTTAGTAACAACCGAAAGAGATGCTAACCATGAAGAAATAATAGAACAAATATTGACATTGATTAAAAAATAATTTGAATTTATTTTTTTAAAAACTAATTTCATAAAAATTAGTTAGTCATTTATCGGATATTTTTCTGATTAAAGGCAAAACTTCGAGAATGTGAAGCACCTACACCAGATAAATTACCAGTATAATCACCAGTAATCTCTATCACATCGTCTGGTTCAGCTAATTCATTAAGTAATTCTAATGTGAGTCTATGATTAGTTACATAATGCGTACCTTTATCGTGTATAGATGGTGCCATTCCAGTTTTTCTAATTATATATTCTCTTTTCTTTTCTTCGTCTGTTCCTTCCTTTGTAAACATTTCAACCATATAAAAGGGTGCGTTA
>DASVFI010000170.1:0-32008 GCA_036380115.1 Nitrososphaeraceae archaeon
AAGTTGGGTTATACTATACTTCGGACTTAGGAATAAACATCATTTTGGAAGCATTAGGCAATGGATGATTATTTTTATAGGATCCATATTGGCTGCAACAATAATAGCGATGTATGATTTGGGTTGGATGGAGGTATTTACTTTATTTATACCACGATAAAATAGAAGGTAATTTTTAATACTTTATTAGTATTATTTTTAATTACTCCTTCCTTAACAAAAACTTAAAGGTTTCCCTATTGGATTTATGTAATAGACCCAATAATTTTCCAAACGATTCTCCTCGTTGAATGTAATTGCATAACAACTTTTAGATATTCAAATAGCATTTCTCTTATTTCAGGTGATCTTATTATTTGCCACAGATGTAGTACAGAATTTGCCGAAGCCATGATTTACACTAATTTCTCTTCTTTGTCATTCTCTATCAATGACTCTGATTAATTGTAATTCTTCTATCTTTGTTTGCACGTCTGTACCTTGTCTTTCCAACTGAGGAGCATTTAGAAATATAAGATGCAATAACAATTTTTCCTAATCTTATTTATCAGTTAATTTTTATAGTATTGTGAAAACGACGAAGTAGTTGCAGTAATATTTTCAACAAAAAAAATTTAATAAATCTAACCTACTTTAAATCATTTTTTAAAACAATGCGATAACGTGCTTTGCCTGCTTTGAGGTGCTCTATTGCTTCATTAACTTGCGATAGTTGAAATTCTTCTATAACGGGTGCGATGGAATGACGATTGCAAAAATCAAGCATCATGGCAATTGTTGCAGGACTTCCTATAGGGGAGCCGCTAATCGATTTTTCACCAGAAATTAATGAAAATACATCTACTTTCACTGATGGTGCTGCTCCTACAATATGTAGCTTACCTCCTGGCCTAAGTGTATTGATATAGGCATTCCAATCGAGATTAACGTTTGAAGTAACTAATACCATATCAAACTTATTTGCCGATGATTCTAAAGCAGTAGGATCATTAGAATTTAAGAAATGATGAGCACCAAATTGCCTTATTTCTTTCTCTTTATTTGGATTGGTTGAAAAGGCTGTAACTTCGCAACCCCACGCATTAAGAAATTTAAGAGCGATATGTCCTAAACCGCCGATCCCAACTACCCCTACATGATTTGTAGGTTTTATATTATTCTGAATGATGGGATTGAAAACTGTAATTCCTCCACAAAGTAAAGGACCCGCTGTTTTAATATCAATATCTTTAGGTAATGGAAAAGCCCAAGCAGCTTGGCATCTTACTTTGTTGGCATAACCTCCATATCTACCAACAATTACATCCTCCCCATTTGCACAACGATTATGATGACCACTCATACATTGGTCACAAATTAAGCAAGAGCGCGCTCGCCAACCTATGCCTACATATTGCCCAATTCTCAAATGTTTTACCATATTTCCAATTGCTGATACCTTGCCAACAATTTCGTGACCAGGAACAAGTGGATATTGTGTTATTCCCCAGTCATTGTTAAGCATACTTAAATCACTGTGACATATACCACAATATTCAATATCAATTTCTACTTCATCAGATTTCAAAGAGTCTACATTGTAATCGAAGGATTGTAGTTTACCACCCGCTTGTTGAGCTGCATAAGCCTGAATTTTCATAGTAATACCTTATTTTTACATGCTTAAATATTTTGAAGAATAAAGAAGGAGCAATTATAATTTACTACTAATCATATCTCTTTCTGTTGACGTAAATATCAATTTAAATAATACAATATATCTGGCCTATGATAATCCCACATATGCCATGAAGAATAGGTTTCTATATCTTAAAAAAAGGGTTTTCACAATAAGATTCATTCTTTTATCTGGTATTGGAAAATTATATTAATATAAAAAAGGTTTTTATTTATTATCTAAAGCCTAATGAATTATAAATTAAAGTGATAAAAGGTTTAATTAATGTATTAGTTATAGGAAGATAGAATGAGTTTATCCGTTTTACTAATTTTTAATATATTTCTTATCTTGACCATTATTTTTATTTATTATATTACTATATATAATGAAAATATTCTAGGACAAATGTTAAACCAGACCGATTTTGATAAACAACTGAAAATGCAAGAACAAGAATTAGACCAGCAATTAAATGAAACTGCCGAATCTTTTAACGAGACAGAACAATTAGAAGATTAGGATAGTGTTATTTGATATAGATACGGAGACATCAAAATTATTAGCAAAATATTACATCAATTCTTAACATAACCAGGTATTCTGTTTTTACTAAATATCATAAATTGATAGATTTGTGATTCAATTTATAGTAATAATATAATTTCTGAAATATTCTAAATGCACTTATTTAATATCTATTATATGATTTTATTTAAAAAAAGTTTTAAATTTCTCTCATTTGATATTGTTTTTAGTAGAAATTATGTGATACAAACGATTGCAATGTAAACATCTTAGATAATTATTCAATTTCTTTATATATATATAATTGAGTTGCAAAGGCTATTGTAGTAGATTTGGTAGTAAAAAGGGAGGAAAATACTCTTTATATGCTCAAAATTTTAAACGATGTACAGAATGTGCTATTTATATAAAATGTGATGGAAATAGATGTCCATGTTGTAAATATCCATTGAGAAACAAAAGAAGATCTACAGGCAAAGTCTCATTAGATTAATTATCCAATTTTAAAATTTATATACATAAACATAATTAAAGATTTTATTATTGAATTGTATTTAATTTTAAAAGTTTTAGAGGTTTTTTATTAGTGGTATTCTCTATAATAATTAGTTATGACTATCTCATCTACTGTAATTAATTATTTGAGATTAGTACGTATAGCTAATGTTTTTACTACTGTTTCGAATATTCTCTTAGGTTATTTTTTCTTTACCAATATTAATAATCTTGATTATTTCATTATAGTCGAATTAATTTCGATATCTGCCTTTCTATATATTGGTGGAATGGTATTAAATGATTATTTTGATATAAAAATAGATAAAAAAGAAAGGCCGTGGCGTCCTTTATCCTCTAATAAAATAACTAAAAAAAATGCTTTGGTAATAATATTATTTTCATTTTCATATTCTTTAGTTTTTTCATTTAATGTAGGATCAAATACTTTTGCAATCACTTTAATTATGATAACTTTAGTTTTTCTATATAACAAATTTTTAAAAAATACAATTTATGGCCCTATAAATATGGGAGTTATAAGAAGCTTAAATATCGTTTTAGGGGCAAGTCAATCGCTGTCTCTTTTAGAGGAATCAATATTTGATGTACGCTTTTTAATTCCGGTTCTTTGTGAATTTTTTTATGTCTATGCCATTACCATTTTAAGTAAGAATGAAACTAAAGAATTTTTCTTCAATTTTTACAATATTTTTCCATTTGTTATTATATATCTACTCATGTTTTTTATACTCTTCTTCATATTTCTTGATATTTTTAATTATCTATCTTTAATTCCTTTGTTAATAATTTTCTCTAATATAGTTTATTCTCAAATAAATTTATTTAAAAAAATCATAACTATTCAAAAGTCTATATCTCATTTGATAATGATGATAGTTATTCTAGATTCAATTTTTATAACAGATATTGTAGGAATTTATTATGGCCTTACTTTATTATTTTTATTAATAATTCCTATTCTTTTTTTATCTAGAAAGATCTACATGACTTGATTCACTTATAATCTAAATTTAAAGACACTAAAAATCCTCCTTCTATTTAACATATTATTTAAATTACTCACTGTTTTTAATCATACTTGTTATGATTCAGCATGTTATTGTTATTGACATTGTAGGTTTGGAAGAAAAACATCTTAATTCTGGATTACTACCAACTATTTCTGCATTAGCTGAAAATGGTGAATCTTCTAAAATGAAGCCTGTTTTTCCAGCACTTACATGTCCTGTTCAAACAAGCTTCTTATCTGGAGAATATCCAAATCGCCATGGCATTATATCCAATGGTTTTATGGATCGTAGTAATTATAATGTGTTATTTTGGGAACAATATAGTAATTTAGTCAAAGTACCACGGATCTGGGATGTTATAAAAAATAAGAATAGTGATTTCAAAACAGCCGTTCTTTTTTGGCAAAATATTTTATATGCAAATTCAGATATAATTATAACTCCAAAACCTATTCATTTGGAAAATCAAATGAAAATGTGGTGTTATTCTAAGCCAGTATGTTATTACGAGAAAATAAAAGAACAAATTGGAGAATTTGACCTTTCTTCATATTGGGGACCATTTGCTTCCCAATTATCTAGTGAATGGATTACAAAAGCGTCTCAATACACAATAGAAAATAATAAACCCAATTTTATGTTTACTTATATTCCTCATGTTGATTACTCCGCTCAACGTTTTGGAAAAGATAGCAATGAAGTTTCTAAAGATTTAATTTTTGCAGACGGTATTGTAGAAAGAATCATAGATTCAACAAAAAAGAGCAAAATTTATGATAATACTCAATTTATAATATTTTCAGAATATTCTTTTAATGATGTTAATGGTGCGATTCCTATAAATATTATCTTGAGAAATAACGGTCTCTTGAAGGTGAGAAAAATTGGAGACAAAGAATATGTAGATTTTGAGTTTAGTCAAGCATTTGCTGTAGTAGATCATCAAATAGCAAATATCTATATAAAACCATCTAGTGATATAAAAAACATTGTAAGTATTCTTAAAAATATTACGGATATAGATATTATAATAACAGAAAAGGAAAAGCAGTTTTTTTATATTGATCATGAACGAGCTGGTGATATTATAGTTGTTGCTAATCGTGATAAGTGGTTTAGTTATTACTGGTGGTATGATGAAAATCTGGCTCCTTCTTTTACTAAAACAGTAGATATTCACAGAAAACCTGGATATGATCCTCTGGAATTATTTATCGATTCTAAAAAAAGATCGATCCCCTATGATACAAACTTGATAAAAGGATCCCATGGGCGACCAGTTAATATGTCAACACAAGACGGTTATTCGCTTTATGTATCTAATATTCGATCTAACTTACAAAAAGACAAATCAAATTCATTTGATGTTGTGCAAGTAGGAAAATATCTTCTCAATTTGATTTAGATATGTTATATAGTGATCTATTTGGTTAATTTTTCAATAACTCTTAACTCATTATTAAGTTTAGGATCATTAGAACATATAATTAAAATTTTAGCAGAATTTGGTTTACGTTATATAGAAATTCCTGGTGATCCTTCCAATTCTTCTTCAAAAACCAATTTAGAAATTTTTAATACTTATAATTTATCTGTTTTAGGAGTATCTGGTCTATGGACGAGCTCAAAAGGAATGTCTCCAATTCTTCTTACAAAAGATCAACAAATTCTTTCATATTCAAAAAATTATATTAAAGACTGTATTAAAATGTGCAATTATTTTGGAGGATCTATTCTTAATGTTTGTCTGTTATCTGATAATGATTTAAAAATAGATCGTAATCATGAGGTAATTCCCAATAAAGATAAAAAGAAATTACTTAAAGGATTAATACCTATCTTATCAGAACTCACATGTTTTTCAAAGGATTTTGGAGTATATCTTTTGTTAGAACCATTAAATAGATATTCTACTCCTTTTTGTTGTAATGCTGCAGATGCATTGTTTGTTTCTTCAAATATAAATGATGATCATTTTGCCATTCTTTTGGATACTTATCATATGAATATAGAAGAAAAAGATTTTTCCTATAGTATAAGAAAGACAAAAAATTTTTTAAAACATATTCATTTTTCAGATAATAATAGAAGAATGCCAGGGTTAGGCCATATTAATTTTAATCCTATATTTAAAGCACTCAAGAAAGTGCAATATACTAATTTTATTGGATTGGAGCCTATAATAGATAAAAATTATAGAACAGAAATTAGACAAGGATTAAATTTTTTGAATAAAATCTCTGATAAATATATGATTTAATTTATTATTAATGACTTAAAATATTAAATCTGATTTTTAATTTGTTTAATCAATTCTTCTAACCAAATAATTATTGAATTAAGATCAGATGTAATAAAATCAAACTTTAAATCCTTTGCCAAATCTAATATTTCTGAATTTGTAAATAGTACTATTTTTATATTCTCTGTCATTTTTCTTTTTATATAATCAGATGTTGTAAATAAAAATCTTAAAGAACTTTCTTCAGAACAACATAAAAAAATAACTTTTGTTCCTTTTTTATGTAGCCAAAGCTTTGCTATATGTCTTTGAAGATCAATATCAAAAAAAGGATCAATATGTTGCTCTATATTTCCTATATAAATTGTATCACAATTTGAGACTTCTGAGGCCACTGATAATATCTTTGAATTTAATATTTGATCTTGATTACCTGCAATGAAAATATTATGGATGTTTTTATTATATTCAGTATTTTTATGATATATTTCAATTAAAATTACTAGATCAAATAATAAATTATATAAATAAAGCAGTTCTGTTTTACCTAGCCTTCCTCTGTCATAAAGTCCCTTAATTGTGTTAGATGATGGTATGATTATCTCTTTTAAAATTTTTAAAATTTCAGTATTTGAATAAATAATATTAAGTAAAATTTTACTTAATTCTCTTTTATTATATCCCATTAGGGAAGTTATAAATTTCTGTTGTAGATGGAGGTAATTTAAAGGAAATTCTATATCTTCAACACCCGATTCTATTGTCCATATATTGATTGAACCTATTTTTTTTCTTTTAATTAAGCCAATTGCTGATAGGATATTTAGATATTTTGTTATTGTCATTCTATTAACATGAATGGCATCAGCCAATTCTATACTAGACATGCCTTCTTCATGATTTCTCAATGTTTCAATGACCTTATTTTTTATTTCATCTATCGTGTATCTTCTATACAAATTTCAAATATATAATTAATAAAAGAACATTTATCATTTTTTATTAATTTTTTTTTTATCTATTTACATAATGAATTATTGATATAATTAAACTTCAGAGAATACAAAAATATAAATATAATATCTATACTGGCATCGGCTAGCGATGGTTAAAGACAAATGTATTTTAGCATATTCAGGTGGGTTAGATACATCAGTATGTATTAGATATTTGCAACTTCTCCATAAACTTGAAGTTATTACTGTAACAGTAGATTGCGGCCAAAACGATGATTTTGATGATATAGAAAAACGATCTAAAGAAATAGGTGCTATTCAGCATTATTATATAGATGCTAAAGAAGAATTCATAAATGACTATATCATTCCTTGCATAAAAGCCAACGGCTTATATGAAAATCAATATCCTTTGGGAACTGCATTAGCACGGCCTCTTATTGCAAAGAAAGCAGTTGAAATAGCAAATGAAGAAAATGCCAAAACAATAGCTCATGGTTGTACAGGTAAAGGAAATGACCAAATTAGATTTGATATTACTATAAGATCACTTAATCCAGATTTAAGAATTATTGCTCCAATTAGAGACATGAATCTTTCAAGAGATATAGAAATTCAATTTGCAAAAGAACATAACATTCCCATATCAACTGAAGTCAAAAAATATAGTATTGATATGAATATTTGGGGACGATCGATAGAGGGAGGAGATTTAGAAAATCCTTTTGTGGAACCACCAAAAGATTGTTTCAAATTTATTAAATTTGATAATTCCGATGCTGGTTATTTGGAAATAGAATATGAAAACGGTATTCCTATAACTGCTGATGGTAAAAGAATGGATCTTATGGATTTGTTAAATTATATTAATTTTAAAGCAGGATCATATGGTGTAGGAATAGTTGATCATATTGAAGATAGAGTTATTGGTATAAAATCTAGAGAAGTTTATGAATGTCCTGCAGCAATTGTTTTAATTCAAGCCCATCAAGACCTTGAGAAAATGGTATTAACGTCGCATGAAATCAGGTTTAAACATATTGTGGATCAACAATGGAGTTGGATGGCTTATTCTGGACTGTGGCAAGATCCATTGCTAAATGATTTGGATAAGTTTATAGATGCAACACAAAACAAAGTTACAGGAAAAGTAAAAATGCGAATGCAAAATGGTTCTATACGAGTTGTGGGAAGAGAATCTAAATTTTCTTTATATAGGAATGACTTGGCAACGTATACTTCTGACTCTGTTTTTGATCAGCGATTAGCAAAAGGTTTTGTTGAATTGTGGGGATTGCAATCTATTACAGCAAATTCTATAGCAATTAATTTAAATAAAAAAGAGAATAAAGAAGATGAACAATAGAATGAATATAGAATGTAAAGACTGTGGAGGAGAAATAAATGTTCCAGAAGATGTAGTAGTTGGGGAAATAGTTTCCTGTCCAGACTGTGGAGGAGAATTTGAAGTAGCTTCTAATTCTGAAGGTAAAATAGACCTCAAACCAGCAGAATCAGTAGGAGAAGATTGGGGAGAATAAATTTGAGAAAATATGGAACTTTCTATAATCTATGATAAATTACGATTCGAAGAAAAAGAGCTACATGATAAGGCTGTTAATAAAGGAATAAGTACTCATTTAATAGATGCTAAACCTATTTCTTTTAGTACAGATATAAGCCAAAGCAACTCTATTAAAGGTGATATTTTTCTTCAAAGATGTTTAAGTCATTTTCGTGGCCTATATATTACATCTTGTCTAGAATATCTGAATCATCAAGTAATAAACAAATATGATGTAAATGAAATTTGTGGCAATAAATTAAGGACATCTCTTATATTGGCAAAATCTAAAATTCCCTCTCCAAAAACATATTTCACTTTTAGCGCCGAGTCTTTTAAAGAATTGACAAATAAACTGGGATTTCCCTTAGTTTTAAAACCCCTTGTTGGTTCTTGGGGCCGGGGAGTTTTTCCTATTCGAAATGAAGAAACAGTAAATATTATCATGGAAACGAGAGAAGAAAATGATTCAGCCTTGTCTAGAATCTATTATGTTCAGGAAATGATAAAGAGACCGCCTAGAGATATTAGATGTATTGTTGCTGGAGATCAGATTATTACTGCAATATATCGATATTCTGCTATAGGTGAATGGAGAACAAATGTTGCAAGGGGAGGTCATACTGGACTTGCACCTATTACCAATGAATTAGAAGAGATTGTAATTAAGGCAGCTACTGCAGTTGGAGGTGGTATTCTAGGTGTAGATGTTATGGAAGATGAAAATCAAGGATTAGTTATACATGAAATTAATAGTAATGTTGAATTTAGAGGAGCATCTCAAGTATCGCAAATAGATATAGCAAATTCTATGATCGAATATGTTCTATCAACTTTTAAAAAATAAAAATTTTTTCAATAATTTTATTAAGGTTTTATTTTAAATGATAATAAAATTCATAAGATACAGTAATATTCTAATCTATAGTTCAGAATAATGAAAATAAGCGTTATAGGTGCATCGGGATTCGTAGGTGGAGAATTACTTCGATTACTGGTAACTCATCCTAAAGTAACGGTTAACATGGTTACCTCTAGACAACAAGCTGGAGAGTATGTCCATCGCGTTCATCCAAGTTTAAAGGGATTCATAGATCTTAAATTTTCAGCAATGGATATCGATAAAATTGCAGATTCATGTGATTTGGTCTTTGTTTCTGTTCCCCATGGAAGTGCAAATAAAATTGTTAAAGATCTTTATGAACGAGATATTAAAATAATAGATCTTTCTGCAGATTTTCGCTTAAAAAATCCTACCGATTATATAAAATGGTATGGATGGGAACATCCTTTCCCGGATTTACTTTCAAAATCTGTTTATGGAGTTCCTGAGCTCCATCGGGAAGAAATTAAAAATGCCAAATTAGTATCATGTCCTGGATGTATGGCAGTAACATCTTTACTAGCATTAAAACCTCTTATAGAAAATGGTCTTATTGATACTAATCATATTGTTGTAGATAGTAAAATTGGTTCATCTGGTGCAGGTGCTCAAGCAAATGCAGGAACACATCATGCAATGAGGTATGGTGTAATTAGGCCTTATAAACCAGCTAAACATAGACATACAGGTGAAATCATCCAAGAGCTTAGCTTAATATCTAATGGAGAAATAAAAGTCAGTATGAGTCCACATGCTGTTAATATCGTAAGGGGGATACTTACAACAAATCATACATTTTTGAATAAAATAATTGGTGAATTAGAACTGTGGAAAATCTACAGACACTCTTATCCCAATGAACCATTTATAAGATTTATTAAAGATAAAAAAGGACTTTATAAATTTCCTGATCCAAAGTTCTTGATAGGATCTAATTTCTGTGATATCGGTTTTGATATTGATGAGGATAATCAAAGGGTTGTTGCATTATCAGCTTCTGATAATCTTATGAAAGGGGCAGCAGGCTCAGCAATTCAAAACATGAATGTCATGTTTGGATTTGATGAAATGGACGGCTTGAAATATACTCCATTAACACCGGTATGATTGTTATTAAGGTTGGTGGTAGTATAGTTGATGGATTACATTCATCAACTATTTTAGACCTTAAAAATATATTAAAAAAAGATGAGGTTGTTCTTGTTCATGGAGGAGGAAAGGATGTGACTGTTATTGGTAATAAATTGGGAAAAGAACAAAAATTTATTGTTTCTCCAGGAGGAGTAAAAAGTCGGTATACTGACAAGGAAACTGCAGAAATATATACTATGGTAATGTCTGGAAAAATAAATAAAGCTATTGTAAGATTGCTTTTAAATAATAAAATAAATGCAGCAGGAATAGCAGGAATAGATGGCTCTACAATTGAAGCAACTAGAAAGAAAAAACTTCTAGTTGTTAACGACAAAGGTAGGAAAATGATAATTGATGGAGGCTATACAGGAAAAATAAATAAGATCAATACATTATTAATTAGAAAGTTATTAGAAGGGAATTTTGTCCCTGTTGTTTCTCCAATAGCTTTGAGCGAAGAAATTGAATTTTTAAATGTTGATGGGGATAGAGCAGCTGCATATATTGCAGGGGGATTATTTGCTGATAAAGTGATTTTTATCACTAATGTTAATGGTCTAATTTTAGATGATGAATTAGTAACAAAAATGACATATGATAAAGCAAATGAATCCTTACCAAAAATTGGTCATGGTATGGAGAAAAAAGTGATGGCATGTATAGAATCTTTGGATATGGGTGTCAAAGAAGCCATTATAGCTTCAGGGAATGTGGAGAATCCTATTTCTTCTGCAATGTCTCATATCAATTGTACGGTGATAACAAAATGAGTGAAGATACTTATCTTGGAAATCTTTATCAGAGGTTTCCAATCAATATTTCAAAAGGCAAAGGAGCCATCGTTTGGGATGTTTCTGGAAAAGAATATATTGATTGTATGGGTGGTTATGGTGTCGCATTAGTTGGTCATTGTAATGATCGAGTAATTAATGCAATTAAAAATCAATCTGACAATCTTATAACTTGCCATATGTCAGTATATAATAATACGAGATTAAAATTTTTACAAAAAATGTCTAAAATCTCTCCAAAGGAACTCTCAAAGGTTTTCTTTAGCAATAGTGGAGCAGAGTCTATCGAATCTGCTTTAAAATTTGCTAGGAAATACACAGGAAAAAAGGGAGTAATAGCCATGATTGGAGGATATCATGGAAAAACGTTTGGTGCATTATCTGTAACATATAATGAAAAATACAGAAAATCTTTTCAACCATTGTTAGAAGGTGTAAAATTTGTACCTTATAACAATCCATCAAAGATTGAAGATTCGTTAGATGATTCTATAGGGACAGTTATTATTGAACCTATTCAAGGTGAAACCGGTATAATTGTTCCTCCCGATGATTTTCTTCAGAAAATAAGAAAAATTTGTGACCAAAATAATTTAGTGCTAATTTTTGATGAAATACAAACTGGATTAGGAAGAACCGGTAAAATGTGGGCAAGTGAACATTGGTCAACAATTCCTGATATTATGTGTCTAGCTAAAGGTATAGCAGGGGGATTACCAATGGGTTTAACTCTGTGTAAACCTGCAATACTTGATGCTATGAAACTTGGAGAACATTCTTCAACTTTTGCTGGAAATCCACTTTCATGTTCTGCAGGTATAGCTACTATAGATTCTATTGTAGAAGAAAATCTAGTTGGTAATGCTGTCAAAGTTGGTAATATTTTCAAAAATGGATTGTTAGAACTAAAAGAGAATCATAGAATAGTTAGAGATGTACGAGGATTAGGTTTGATGTTAGCTCTCGAGTTACGTTTTGATATTAAGGATATATTATTTGAGGGGATTAAAGAAGGACTTCTTATGTTATACTCAGGAAGAAATATAATAAGATTATTACCACCATTGGTAATTGATGAGATAAAGGTATTAAAAACCTTGGATATTATGGATAACTTATTAACTAAAGAAGAGGAAAGAAGAAATGTTAAATAATATTGATTCATTTGATGAAAAGATAATAAAGATTCTTCAAAATGATGCTAGAAAACCATTTGTAGAAATAGCCAATACTATAGGTTTATCTGAATCAGCAGTAAGAAGGAGGATTAAAAATTTAACTGATAATAATATTATTAAAAAATTTACAATTGAAATCAATAATAATGAAAAAACTAGCGCAATTACTCTCATTTCAGTTGCATCTAGCTCTGAAGCATCAACAGTAACATCAAAACTATTAAATTTGGAAGGGGTCGATGTTGTTTATGAAATAACTGGTCAATATGATATTGCAGCAATAATAAGTGCTCCTGCAATTTCAGAAATCAATTCATATATTGATGAAGTCAGAAAAATCGAAGGTGTTTCAGATACAAATACCGTAATTATTCTCAAAACATTAAAATATTAATTTAATATTTGTTTACCTTCTTTTATATTTTCTATAAATATAGTGAATTATTCGGACTTTAAATTTACATTTTTAACGTTAACATTTATATCACATACGAAACCTGTAATAATATTATTAAAATGCTACTGAAACCAGATGATCCTAACTATTATGCGCACCAATACAATAATTTAGAAAATGATAAAAAAAAAATTAAAATTCTTGATTCTACATTAAGAGAAGGAGAACAACACCCAGGTGTTTCTTTTACTAATAAACAAAGAATTCAGATTGCATGGATGTTAGATTCATTTGGCGTAGACCAAATCGAGATAAGTCCAGTAGTCTCACCAGATCATTTAGAAGCAACAAAAACAATTCTCAAACAAGGATTAAAAGCTGATATCGTTGCCCATGTTAGAGCAATAAAATCTGATGTGGATATAGCTCTAAAAACTGATTCTACGTGGGTAGCTACCTATATGGGAATATCGGATATTCATCTTAGCGCAAAGCTAAAAATATCTAGAGAAGAAGCAAAAAGTAGAGCTATTGAAGTAGCTGAATATATAAAATCACATGGATTAAAATCTCGTTTCACGATGGAGGACGCTAGTAGGACTGAGCCTTCTTTTCTCCTAGAGATGTGTAATGAAATGAATAAAATAGGTATCGAAAGAATTAGTATTCCAGATACTGTGGGTATAATGCGCCCAAAGGGCATGTATAATTTAATTAAAATGGTTTACGATAGTCTAGATACGTCAAAAACTTCTCTAGATGTACATTGTCATAATGATGTTGGATTGGCATTAGCAAATGCATTATCTGGTTGTGAAGCTGGTGCAGATCAAATTCATACTACAATTGATGGATTTGGAGAACGGACAGGCATTCCGTCTCTTGCTGAAACTTCTATTGCATTGACGTTAATTTATAGATCTGATAACAATTTAAGACTACATATGTTAAAGGACCTATCAAGGACTATTTCACAATACACAGATTTGGAAATCCCGGAATCTAAACCTATAGTAGGGGATAGTGCCTATAAACATAAGGCTGGCACACATCTTGCAGCAATTTTAAGAAATCCTTCTGCATATGAAATTATTGAACCTCGCGTTGTAGGAAATAGAAGAAAGATTGTTTTTGGAGAACTTGCTGGAAAAAATGGAGCTGCATATCTGTTATCTTTACTTGGTCTAGAAACCGGTATACGCGAAGCAGAAAATCTTGCAAGAGGATTAAAAGAACTTAGAATGGGTGACCTGTTAGAATTATATCTTGATGATAGATTAGAAAGAAAGATACTTAATGAAGAAACATTTAAGGTAAAAAAGGAGTAAATAAAATATGGTAAAATGTGAGGAATGTGATGCAGAAATTAAAATACCAGCAGATTCTATCGAAGGTGAAATAGTATCCTGTCCAGATTGTGGATCAAGTTATGAATTGGTAAAAACTGAAGGTGGATTTACTACTAAACCAGCTCAAGTAGTTGGCGAGGATTGGGGACAGTGACTGAGGGAAAGACTTCATCCTCTCTCACACTTCTTTATGATACAATACGATGGGAAGAAAAGGCTATCTATGAGGCTGCCAAAAAGAAAGGAATTGAAATAAAAAAAATTGATTGCAAAGATCTTGTTTTAGATTTAAATAAACAACATTCAGAATACAATAGTCAAATTATTATTCAAAGATGTGTTAGTTATTTTAAGAGTCTTCACTCTACTGCAGCTTTAGAAGGTTTAGGCGCCAAAGTAATTAATCCACTTGATACTGCTATCATCTGTGGTAATAAATTATTTACTCATATGCTAATACAAAAAAAAGGAATACGAACTCCCAAAGTAATAACAGCTTTTTCTTCACAGTCTGCGCTTTCAGCACTAGATAGTTTTGGTTATCCAGCAATTATTAAGCCTACAATAGGAAGCTGGGGTAGATTAATAGCCCTATTACGTGACAAAGAAGCAGCAAAAGCTGTATTTGAAGATAGAGAACATATGTTTCCTCTCTATCAGGTTTATTATCTAGAAGAATTTGTTTCTAGACCGCCTAGAGATATAAGAGCTATAGTAGTAGGCAATGATGTTGTTGCTGCAATATATAGATACTCTGAAAAAGATGAATGGAAAACTAATATGGCCTTAGGAGGCCGTGCTGAAAATTGTCCAATTACAGATGAATTGGAAGATATTTGTATTAAATCTTCTCAAGCTGTAGGTGGAAAAATTGTAGGTGTGGATTTAATGGAAAGTTCGAAAGATGGCTTATTAGTACATGAAGTAAATAATACAACAGAATTTAAAAATACAGTAAGAATTACTGGAATAAATATTCAAGATATGATTGTAGATTATTCTCTAAGATACCAAATTAATTAGATAACATTGGTCTCAGTTAATTATGCAATAGAACTTTTAAAAAAATCACTTGATCTTTATACTCCATCTAGATCGGAGGGGCAATTAGCTAATCTACTTAAAGATAAATGTATTAATGATCTTGGTTTTGAGCAAGCTCATATAGATAGTGTTGGAAATATTATTGCAACAAAGGGAAGAGGATATCCAAGAATCCTGCTTTGTGGCCATATGGATACTGTTCCAAATAAAGTTCCTGTAAGAATAGAAAATGGCTTCTTATATGGTAGAGGTGCATCGGATGCAAAGGCTCCATTAATTTCTATGCTTTTGGCTGCCTCTGAATTTCCTAAACAAAACGGTACTATAATATTTGCTGGTGTGGTTGATGAAGAAGGGAATGCAACCGGTAGTAAACACCTTGTCAAAAATAATTTAGACGTAGATTATGCAATATTTGGCGAACCTAGTGGTATAGAAAATATTACAATTTCATATAAAGGAAGATTAGCTATTAAGTTAATATGCGATGTGTTAGATAGTGCACATGCTAGTGCTCCATGGTTAGCAAAAAATTCTATTGAGGAAGCCTATGATTTTTGGAATGCAATAAAAACTTCTATAAATAACAATTATGAGAAGGAAAAAAGAAGTACCTCTGTTAGTTGTTGTCTTACTGAGATTTCTGGTGGATCTAGTCACAATGTAACACCTCAAAAGTGTAAGATAACAATGGATATTAGAATTCCTACTACTCAAACTTGTCAACAAGTTTTGGATTCTATAACTGGTATAATTTTAAAAATATCAAAAGAAAAAGGAGTAAAAACTAATTTTATAATTGAGGATTCTACAGAACCATTCGAAGCTAATTTTTCTTCTCCATTAGTTAGATCACTTGTTCTATCAGTTCTAGATGTCTGTAAAAAAAGACCTATGTTATTGAGAAAAACAGGAACAGGTGATATGAATATAATTGGAAATGCATTTAAAATTCCAGTAGTAACCTATGGACCAGGAGACCCCCATTCTTCTCATAGTATTAATGAGCATATCCGTATAGACGAATATCTTTCAGGAATTGAAGTGTTTAAAAGATCTTTATTTCATATGTCCAGAATACATCATACCCAAAAGAAATAATATTAGATGTAAATAATATCAAAGTATATTACTAATATGTTATGTTTTATTGGACTTGGGATAAATGGTTATTCTGGATTAAGTCTATCTGCAAAAGAAACATTGCAAAAATGTAAATTTATCTATATAGAAAGATTTACAAGTTATATTGATGATTATGACATAAAACAATTAGAACTTCTACTAGATTCTGAAAATAATAAAAATATGAAAATCGTTCCTCGTTGGTTTATAGAAGATGCAAGAGATATTATTTATCAATCCAAAGAAAATAATGTAGCAATTTTGACTTATGGAGATCCATTTATGGCAACCACTTTTAGTGAACTTTATGTAAGAGCAAGAAAAAATTTAATTGAGATAAAAATAATTCATGGTGCTTCCGGAATTTCATCTTTAATTGGTGAAATTGGATTGCATAATTACAAGTTTGGAAGAACTACAACAATTATGTCAGATCCTATGTCTGTAATAAGTGTCTATAATACTGTATATGAAAATTTAAGAGTTGGAAATCATACTTTAATCTTAACTGAATATAATTATAACAATGAAAATGACTATTTCTTTCTAGATCCTGTGCGTGCTATAGACATGCTTCTTGAAGTCGAAGAAAATATCAAATATAAAATCTTATCTGATGAATTATTTATTATAGTAGCCTCTAGAATAGGAATGAAGGATCAAAATATCTTAGCAGGAAAAATTAAATCTATGAAAAAAAAAGATTTTGGAAATGGACCTCATTCTATCATTATAACTGGTCAGCTTCATTTTACAGAAATTGATTCTATAACCTCTCTTTATCAAAATTTAGATCCTCCTTTAGATAATACCGTATTCTTTCATCATATTGCAATAACAATGTTAGAAAAATATTTACCAAAAGCTAAGGATGCTTTGGAAAATATGAAATTACATCTTAAAAATGAAAGAAATTCTACATTAGATAAGCAGAATAAAGGAATGTTTGATGTATTAGAAAATGCCGAATATTATTTATTAGATGCTGAAAGATTTCTTAATCAACATAAATTTGAATTAGGAATACTCAGCATAGGTTATGCAGAAGGATTAATTGATGCATTACGTTTCCAAAAAAATATCAATCCTTGGTTATCTTAATTTACTACCTCATTTTTTTAAGGATATTTTTTATATTTTGATTTTGAGAACTATTATTATAACAGAATAGCCATTAATTATAAGTGAGGTTGGGTAGTGAGTGAATAAAAATTATCATATTTCTTTTAAAATTCCTAATGAGTTATTACAATTTTTAAACAATGAAACTTATTCTTTATTGATTAAAGGAGATTCAGGAACAGGAAAAACTGCATTATGTTTGACAATCCTTAAGGCATTAAATATAAAGAGTAATTTCTTTTATATTTCTACTAGAGTATCACCTAATAAATTATTTTTTTACTTTAAGTGGATAAATAAGTATCTTAAAATAAAATATTCAAACAACAATAACAAATCTCCTAAAGATATAAATAGCTTAGAACCTTTTTTTGAAGATGCACGTTTAGATGAACCAGAGTCTCTTTTTGAACGAATAACAAATCAATTAATGGATGTAAGATCTCCATTGATAATAGTAGATAGCTGGGATGGAATAGCGTCATTTATGGATCGTGAATCAAGACTAAATAATGAACGCGTTTTGCAAACATGGTTAGAAAGAGCAGGAGGGAGATTAATTTTAGTGAGTGAAGGAAATGAAATAACAACATTAGATTACCTTGTCGATGGTATTGTGACTCTTAAATCTGCTAAATTTAATAATATGAATTTAAGAGAAATGAATTTAACAAAACTAGGAGGAATTAATATAAATAAAAATTCATTTTTATATACTCTAAATAACGGAATTTTTAAAATATATGAATCTAGTAATTATTATGATCTTATGCTAGATCAGATTCTTGGTTTACAAAAAAACAAATCTTCTACTAAAAAAATTGTAAAAATTGATTCTGGTCATTCCTCCCTTAATAAAGACCTAAATGGTGGATTTCCTAAGAATTCTATAATACTATTAGAGTATGATACTAACATAGAGACTAAATATATTATTCTATTTTTATTTAATTTTTTTATAAATTGCATTACTAATTCTAATTTAGTCTTATTAGATAATAAAATTGCTAGAAATGTTACTTCTATTTTAAATTTAATTCAATTATATTTTGTAAATTCTGATGATTATGATAAATCTATAAAATTAATCGACTTTAATTTAAATTCAAATTCTGATAGTTTAAATAATCATCTTAATACTGATCTGTTATTTTCTTTTTTTTCCAAAGAATTGAATAATGTCAAATCGGATTCTATGATATTTAGCATTTTAAATTTGGATAAATATAAAAATACAGATGACTATGAATGGATAAATTTTTTAAGAGAAAAAACAGATCTTTCGTTTTTGGTACAGGAGATCGGGAATAAATCTGAATTAGATCAAAACTTGTTTGATATTAAAATTAAAATTACTCGTTTTAATGATATAATTTGTATCAATTTAAAATATCCATATTCACGAATATACGGACTTGAAATAGAGAATATGAATAATTCAAATGTATTGATTAGAGTGGATCCACTAATATAAAATAAGGTATTACAATATTACAATATTAACTAATTATATAATTAAAATTATTGTTGAAATTGATGATGTCTTGAAGCATTAAAATTGAATCGTTTTATTTTTACTAGCAATATCTTTTAATGGTTCTGAAGTCGACAAACATTAGTTAAATGAAAATGATTGTATTGAGGTAGAAAATTTCAACGCTAATAGAAATATGCGTCTCTAATAAACTTCATTTTTTGATAAATAAAAAAAAACAAATTAAAAACATAAAATCAAGTCATTGTCTATTTTACAATATAAATTCCATAAAATTGAATCCTTGAGTTGAAGTTATATTAAAAAAATGGGCCGAAAGGGAGTTGAACCCTCGACCTTTCGATTATCAGTCGAACGCTCCACCAAGCTGAGCTATCGGCCCAAATTACCCACACACTATTGTTGGTGCTTTATTTCAAAGACAATTTAAATATTTTTTTTATAGTTGTTTTTTATTTTAGCATAACATTGTAGGTCGTGAAAGTATTGTTTTCAATTATCCTAGTTATTATTCATTTAATGTATAATAAAAATGCATTTAAGAGTATCGTATTGTTATATGTATGATTCATGATTAAAAATATTAGAGGAGTAGCTATTATTACAAAGAATCTGAATAAAAATGCATATGATGCATCAAAATATATTGCTGAAGTCCTTTCAAAAAATAATATCAAGGTATTCTCCATTCCTCCCTTTGAAACATCTAACTTTAAAAATAGCAATTCTAATTTTAATTCATTAGTCAATGAAATTGATGTTGTAATAGCACTTGGAGGAGATGGTACCACTCTTCGAGCTTTTAGATTTCATCCAAGTGATATTCCTGTTTTTAGTATTAATGTTGGGGGGACAAGAGGTATTCTCTCCGAAATCAAATTGGATTCAATTGATTATGCTATAAATGCAATATTAAATGGCAATTATTACTACGATGAAAGAATTAGAATTCAAGCTTCTTTATCCAATAAAATCTTTCTTCCTGCCTTAAATGATATATTATTGATTAGAAGAAATTTAACTAGAACTCCAAATATTACAATAAAATTTAGAGATGGTATTATCAGTCAGCGTATGGACGGGATAATAGTATCTACACCTACTGGATCAACCGGGCATTCCGTTTCTTTGGGAGGTCCAATAATACTTGAAGAATTAAATTGTTTAATAATTAATCCAATAGCTTCAATTAATAAATTGCCGTCTATAATTATACCGCCAGAAGAGATTGAAATTTCCAGTAATCATAAATTGGATTTAATAATTGATGGTCAAGATAGATTTTTGATTGAAGAAAATGATATAATTAAAATATCTTTATTTCCTATCAATGCTCGTTTTATTAGGCTAATAAAAAAGGGCTTTAGACAACTTGAAAAACTGGGATTCTGATATTTTCATTTTAGATTCTAGTGCTTTTTATGCAGGCTTTTATCGATCAATCAATTTGAAGTTTTATACTACGACAAGTATTATGAATGAAATCAAACATATATTAAATACATCTTTAACACTTGACTTACTAATTTCATCAGGAGTATTAGTTGTACAAGATCCACTCATAGAATCAATTAATAAAATAATTAATACTGCACATCATTCAGGTGATATCAAAAAACTTTCAAAAGCTGATATTTCTGTTCTATCTTTAGCTTATCAATTGGATAAAACTTTAGTATCTGATGATTATTCAATCCAAAATGTAGCTAAATTTCTTAGAATTAAGACCATTTCTTTAGGTAATGAGGGGATAGCAAAATTACGAAAATGGGAGAATTTTTGTAAAACTTGTAGAAAGCAATATCCATCAAATATCAAAGAATGTACAATTTGTGGCAATCCAACAAAAAGAAAATATAAAACTTTATCTTCCTAAATTTGATTCGTTTATCTTATTGTGATTGCTGTTAATTATTATATTTTAACAAATAGGCCAAATTTATCACCAAAATCATTTTATATTATCGGAGGAGTATTCTCTATAAAATTTTTTATAAAAATTATTCCAGTTGATTTATTTATTATAAGATAAACATGATAAGTGTCAATAGTTGATAGGTATATCATCAATTTTTAAGAATAATTTTTCATTATTATTAATCATAATTATAATTGGAATTGGTTTTCTATTCATTATATCTTATCAATCTTCTTCTTTTACTGCTGAAGAAATAAAGAAAATAGCAGAAGAAGATATTAGATCAAATGCCAGAATTCAAGCCTATGATTTATCTAGAATCCTGGTGCATAGTCTTGATTCAATAAATTCTAATCTAAAAGTCTTGACATCTTCACCTTTTCTTTTTGAGAATGATATTGATCAAGTTCAAAATTTACTTTATTCTGCACAATCATCTACCCTTCATATAACAGATGCGTATTATTGGATAGATGTTAACGGGCGAATTGTGACATCTAGTAAAATCTATCAAATTCCTCAAGCGAATGAAGTTTTAGATACTCAAAATCAACCTTTCTTTCTTAATCCAAAAAAGACGTTGAGTCCTTATTACAGTACTTCAATTACATCAAAAGGAAGTCCATCTGCATTTTTATATATCTCTTATCCATTGATTAAACAAGAGATAGTACAATTTCAAAATAGTACATACAATGTAAAACAGATTTTTAATGGAGTACTTGTAGCAGCAATAAGTGTTAAATCATTAGGTACATTTCTTCAAAATGAGATGACATCTTCTATTATTGGAAATGTAGGATTAATGGATAGAGATGGTGTCATAATATATGCAAGAAATCAATCACTAATAGGAAATAATTATATGTCAAACGAGTTTCAGTCTTTAATACCTAACGATCTTAGGGAAAATTATAATAGAATTATAAAAAAAGGTCTAGAAGGAGAATCTTTAGCAGAAGACCTAACGTATAATGGATCAACAATAACATTATCTTATGAACCAATTGTAATAAATGGGAAATATTTATGGACATTATATGGAAGCTTTCCTCATCAATTAGCAAGTAACGTTGGTTCGTTAATAGCACAGCAAAATAATTTCAGTACTCTTATTGTGGTTATAACTGGTTCGGTTACTTTTGGAATAATATATCTAATTTTGTCTTGGAATAAGAGATTAGAAGGTGAAGTCAACATACGAACAGGTCAATTAAAGAATACAAATATGTCTCTTCTGAAAT
The DNA here is from genome assembly GCA_036380115.1 of Nitrososphaeraceae archaeon. Taxonomy (GTDB): domain Archaea; phylum Thermoproteota; class Nitrososphaeria; order Nitrososphaerales; family Nitrososphaeraceae; genus TH1177. Next base: position 22,157 of record DASVFI010000170.1, read on the forward strand.
CAAATCAACTACTTGAAGAAGCAAATGAACAATTAAAAGTACATGATAGAATGCAAAAAGAATTTATCAATATAGCTGCCCATGAATTAAGAACACCAATAATGCCTATATTAGGAGAAGTGGAAATAATTGAAGAAGATCTTGATCCTAAAACTAAAACTGTCAAAGTAGAAGAAGAACAGATTCAATTGATAATACGTAATGCAAAAAGATTAGACAGATTGGCGTCTGATATTCTTGATGTTACTAAGATTGAAAGTAACTCCTTAAAGCTGGACAAGGCTTATTTTGATCTTAATGATGTTTTATCTAATTCTGTTAGAGACATCCAAAATCAAGTTTGTTCTGGGGATATAGGAACTACAAATATAAAAATAATCTATGAGCCTGTCTCAATAAAAGTATTTGCAGATAAAGAAAGAATTAACCAAGTAGTTAGTAATTTATTGAGTAATGCATTAAAATTTACTGATAAAGGATTTATAAAGATAAAAGTAGAAAAAAACAGTGGTAATATTATTATTGATGTAGAAGATACTGGAAGTGGAATCCATCAGGAAATTTTTCCACGACTATTTTGTAAATTTGCAACGAAATCAGAGAAAGGAACAGGATTAGGATTATACATATCAAAGAATATTATAGATGCTCATGGAGGAAGAATCTGGGCACAAAATAATCCTTCGGGAATTGGAGCGACTTTCTTCTTTAGTCTTCCAATAGGTGAGAGAAGATAAATAATTTTAATTCAAATTATGTTTTACTATTTGGCTAATAATTATTGTTAAAGAATTATGTATTGTTGTTATACTTCAAATTTGATTATACTTTCACGTTGGGAGTATAATGTGAACTCATGCCTATAGCGAAATAATATATTAATTTACTATTTTGACTTCATCTTTTGTTAATACTGTAAATATGACAAGAAATACTCATCCATCTTGTATCCTGAAAAAGTAACGCATAATAGTAATAATAATAGAGAATTTTATTTTATTGCTTAAATTGGTCAATATTCTATAAATGTACCTATTTGATCTATTAACTTAATCCTTATTATTTGAATTAATCCTTATTATTTGAATTTCTTTATTGCTTATTTTTTTAAGGAATAGGTGATCATTCTTTAATGATTAACGGAAATTTCAACATTCAAAGTGCGAAGTGCGGGATTTGAACCCGCGACCCCGAGCTTGGGAAGCTCGTACCCTAACCAGGCTGAGCTAACTTCGCAAATATCATGATCTACATATATATGGCAATATATTTTATGAATTAAGGAAAGGGAACAGGTAATATAAAAGGAACTTTTGTTGTTAACAATTGTACTTGTTTATCGGTCTTTTCAAATATCATGTTCTCATTATATCCATCTTGTTTAATTGTGATAAATTGTTCTTCTACATGATCTAAAGATGTTGAATTACCAGAAACATGGTCCATATTACCTAATAATGCATTGTTTATCATGACTGAGAGACTTGGTTTGGACTCTTGACTGTCTTCTATAACTTTATAGTTCCCTTCGTCTGCTTCTTCTAATGTTGAATTAAAAGAAATATGTTCAATATTACCTAATAACGTATTGTTTATCATTGTTGGAAGGTTATATACAAAATCTTTAGTCATGTAAGTTAAAAGTTCTTGTTCTGCATTAACTTCTTCTAGCATTATCGCCATTGACAATATCGAAATGGTAAATGTACAGATTAATGTCGAAGGTATCGTCTTGAATCACATTATCTTTAACTAATTAAATATATTTAATTTGGGATATATGCTCCTATACTATTATATGATGATATTAAACAAGAAAATAATAACTAATTTAATCATAAGTAATATTTTTGAAAGATAGATATAGAAAATAACTTTACAGATTTTTATAGAACATTTAACAATTAGAAAAAAAGAAGTAGAATGGATTATAATATTATTTGTTATTAAAAGAATAATCTCGAGTTGAATTATCCTTGTTCAAATAAAAGATATGTGGAAAACGAGATGTTTAGCAAATTTTTATATGTGAATAAACGTTTAATTCGATTATTTGTCTTTGTTCTAACTTTCAATATTCTTAGTTTAATATCTAATAGATCTACTGAGAGTTAAAGGTTAAATAAAATGTTTTTATAATAACTATATCTATAATTCCTCCGTAAATTATACCATGATATCAATTCTAGATATTTTTGTCTAATTATATATAATATTAAGAATCTAATACTTTCTACTAATTGTATAAAATCATATAATTACTTATTATTTTATTTATTTATTTATTTATTGAAGAATTTAAAGTTTGCAATGCATATTTTCAAAAACGAATAAAAATAAGACCATCTAAACCTTGATGTGCAATTAATAAATAATAAAGATCATCATGTAAAATATATATTTGTCACAGGGGGTGTTCTTTCAGGATTAGGTAAAGGTGTAATTACTTCTTCTATTGCTAAAATTTTACAATTAACAGGTCTTAAAGTTTCATGTGTAAAAGTAGATCCCTATGTCAATTATGATGCAGGAACTATGAATCCTGTTGCTCATGGTGAGGTATTTGTTACATGCGATGGTGGTGAATGTGATATGGATATAGGAAACTACGAGAGATTTTTAAATATTGAATTGACAAATGACCATAATTTAACTACGGGAAGAATTTATTCAGAGGTAATAAATGATGAAAGAGAAGGTAAATATTTAGGTCAATGTGTTCAAATTATTCCTCATGTTACTGATGCAATCAAAAATAAACTAAGGAAAATATCAACTCAAGAATGCTTAGATGTATTAGTAATTGAATGTGGAGGGACTGTTGGAGATATAGAAAGTTTACCATTTTTAGAGGCTTTTCGACAAATGAAGCTGGAAGAAGGAGATTATAATACACTATTTGTTCATGTAACATTAGCACCCATCTTGGATGTAGTAGGAGAACAAAAAACTAAACCTACACAACATAGTGTACAAGAACTTAGAAGGATAGGGATTAACCCAGATATATTAGCGGTAAGATGTAAAAATGTTTTATCTGCTGATGCTAGAAGAAAGGTATCACTTTTTGCAAATATAAATTCAAATTGTGTTTTGTCTTGTCATGATGTAAAGTCTATTTTTTTAGTGCCAGAAATTTTAGCAAATCAAGGAATCATTAGTATAATAGATGATAAATTGAAATTACAGAATTTATTTATAAAATGGTCAAACTGGAAAGGTATAACGAAATCGTTTTTAGAATATAATAAAGAAGTAAATATTGCAGTGATTGGTAAATATGTTTCTCTTCCAGACAGCTATGTAAGTGTTTATCAAGCTCTATCTCATGCAGCAGCTAAGCTAAGAAATAAATTAGAAGTAACCTGGATTGATTCTGAAAAATTTGATAGTACTTCTAAACAAAAACTTTCATTGCTTAAAAAATATGGCGGTATTCTTATTCCAGGAGGATTTGGAAAACGTGGTTCTGAAGGCATAATCCACGTGGCTAATTTTGCAAGAGAAGCAAATATTCCTTTTCTTGGAATATGTTTTGGATTTCAGTTGTCTCTAATTTCATTTGCACGAAATGTCTGTGGGATATATGATGCTAATTCTACTGAAATAGACCCAGCTACCAATGATCCAATAGTAGAATTTATGCCTGAACAAAAGGAGATAAATAATTTAGGCGGAACTATGAGGCTCGGGAGGCATAAGATATTAATAAATTCAAATACACTTGCATCAAAAATTTACTCAAAGAATTTTATTAATAAAAGACATAGACATAGATATGAATTTAATAAAAATTACTTGTCTGTTTTACATAAAAATGGAATGATATTATCAGGATATTCAGATAATGGAAAAAGGACCGAAATTTTAGAGATCCCTGATCATAAATTTTATTTTGCATTTCAATATCATGCAGAATTTGACAGTCGTCCCGGAAAACCAGAACAAGCATTCGAATCATTCATGAGGATAGCTTCGATTAAATCTTGAGCTCATAGATTCTATGTCTAGCATCACGTAATGATGTTTTCTTTTTTACATATCCTCTATTAACTAAATGACCTAAAGATAATCTAATTGTTCTTTCTGGTAATAATGTCTTAGCAGCTAAATCCTTTTGACTCATTGAGCCTTCATATTCTAATATTTTTAATATTAGCTTCGCACTTGGTGGCATATTTAATAATTCTTCAGCAATTTTTACTTTTTTAGCAATTATCGAAGTAGCAGAATCGTCCCCTATTAATCTTACAAGTTTTGCAGGATATGGATGTTTACTACATTTTAGAACTTTTTTTATACCTAGCCTTCTTCCACCATCTAAAACTACTTCACAGTGATATCTACTTAAAATGTCTGATATTTCCAATATGCAATTATCAGGGAATATTAATGGCCTTCTAGTATTATCTACAGAATTTACCGATACTATTACAAATACTCTTGAATTCTGAAGTATCATTGGCCCCCCGGCTGACATCGAATAGGCTGTAGATCCCGTAGGAGTTGATATAATTACTCCATCACTATTGTCGTGCCAAACGTCATTTCTATCAATTCTTAATATATGTTCCATTAATGTAGCACTTTTACTTGGAAATACTGCAACATCATTTAATACTGGCTCCATTTCTTTTCCATCTACATTTACTGCTAATCTAACAAGCTCATCAATTCTATAATCATTTTTTTTTAGTCTTTGAATATTTGTTTCTAAGTCACGTACATCTATTTGAGCTAAAAAACCTGTAGACTCCGATTCATATATTCCTATAGCTGGAGCAGAATCATTTACTACTTTATGAAAATAATCTAACATTGCCCTATCTCCTCCAACAATAAAGACTAAATCTACCTCATTTGCTAGATTGTAATTATTTTCAGACATACCAATAGTTTGAATATAGGAATTATCAAGAGTTTTTTTAATTTTTGAAATTAATAATGTATCTTGGGGATGAGCACCAACAAGTGCGATTTTCATTATTTTCTTTCTAGTAGTGTAATCTCTTAAAGTTTTTCTGTTATTGTTTATTAATACATTAAGGATTACAGTAAACAAAACTATCTTTTATTTTTGTTTAATAATTACTTTTAATTTTGAAAATTCATTAATTGGCTTATTTATATAGCTGATTTTACCAGAACCTTTAAAGTATGGAGTTAGAATCATAATAATATGCCAAAGAAACGTACAAGTCGCGGTCGTACGAAAGGAGGAAAAGGTAGTTCTGGAACGGTTCATTGCACTCAATGCGGTGCTATGGTTCCTAGAGATAAAGCAAAAAAAATAACTGGAAGAGTGACTCTAGTTGAACCTACTCTAGCTAAAGAATTGAGAGCTCAAGGAGCATACATTTCTCCAGCAACTGATGTTAAATTTTATTGTGTTTCTTGTGCTGTCCATAGAGGGATAGTCAAGGTTAGATCAGAATTAGAAAGAAGAGTGAATACAAGACTTAGGTAAAATCAAAGTTTTTTTAAAGACTTATGTACTCTCTGTATAACTGTGATAATAGAAATCACTATTACTATTATCACACCATATTCTAGTGAATAAGAGAAAGGAAAAAATCCCATTATAGCAAGAACCAGTAGCCTCTCAGCTCTTTCTCCAAATCCTACTCCACTTAAATCCAACCCTAATGTTTCTGCACGAGATCTAGTATAACTAACTAACAGTGAAGATGATACTGCTATTAGACACAATATTGGATTAGCTAATTCACCTATTGCTATTCCCAAAAATATTATAGCCTCAGAAATTTTGTCTAATGTAGAATCAAGAAATGCACCTTTTTTAGATGTCTTTTTAGTAATTTTAGCTACACTACCATCAATTACATCAAAAAATCCTGCAATTAATAACATAATACTACCAACAACTGAGGAATTTAATATGGGCTCTAATTGTAAAGAATTAAGTCCGAAAATAATAGAAGCGATAATAGTAGTAATGAAACCAATTAAAGTTAAGGCGTTGGGTGATAATCCCATTGATGCAAATAAAATTCCCATTTTCTCTAAAACTGGCTGTAAATTCTCCCTAAATTTATTTAGCAATAATTTCTTAGATGAGTATTATTAAGACCGTCTATTTATATTTTTTAATATTTGACTAATTCTATTTAAATATGAATTTTAGTAAAAATTTAATTATATTTTATTTAAAAACTTTTATGAATAATTTCAATACAATATTGGTTTTTGGTGCTCATCCGGATGATTTAGAAATCGGTATGGGAGGTACAATTTCAAAATTAATAACTCTTGGATACAATGTGATTATGGTTATAGCTACCCTCCCAAATTTTACTAGTGTAGATAAAAAAGATGAAAGAAAATTGGAAGCTAAGTCATCTGCTACGGTTTTAGGTTGTACAACGCCTAAATTTTTAGATTTACCACCAGAAGAAATCGTGTTTGGACGACGAATGGTAAGTTTAATTGATTCTTTGATAAAGGAATATAATGCAAGTACTGTTTTTACTCAATGGATAGGCGATTCCCATCAAGATCATCAAATTCTTACTCAATCCGTTATTGCTGCTTCACGTGATATTAATAATTTGTATATGTATGAAACAACAATACCTGGAGGTTTAACCGAAAAGTCCTTTAGGCCACAGCTATTTATTGATATTACTAAAGAAATGGAAAATAAAAAAAAATCTTTACAATGTTTTAAATCACAGATTCCTAGATGTGGACCTTTCTGGATAGATTCTATTGTAGGAAGGTCTATTTATCGAGGATATCAAATGAATACATTATATGCTGAGGCTTTTGAAATTGTGAAAACCATTCAATTTTAAATAGAAAATAGTATTGTTGATGATTGTTATTCTGCTCTTCTTGAGATCTTTTTATAAATAAAGAGAAACAATGCTTGTCCAGATAGAGCAATAACTACAGAAAGTGCGATACCTGTAACTTCAATTAATCGTCCTAGTAAAATCATTAAAGTAATTTGTAACAATTGATAAATAATTGCTCCAATAACTACTCCTTTTGTATTGCCTTCACTTAAGAATTTTGAATTAATAATATATGCTATCATCATTGGAATTATCCCAATGCTCATTAATCTTATAGCATCTAATGAATTTTGATATTGAGGAAAAAGTAAATCAATGATAATTGGACTAGAAAAATAGAGTAACGCTGCTAGACCTATAGATAAGCCAAATCCTATAATCCTTAACTTTGTTTTTTTATTTCCGCTTGATTCCTCTGGAATGAGATATTGGAAAAAACTAATGGGTACCATTCCAAGAAACATCAAAAATTGAAATCCTAATTGGTAATATCCTAAAATGGCATATCCAAATATTGGAGGGATGATGATTTTATCTAAGTACATTAATAGTGCATTTGACATATTGAATGAATAGCTATGTAGAGCAAATTTCATTTTTCCACGAATTTCTGTAAAGTCTCTTTTAAAATGTTTTATTGAGAGAAAGTATCTATGACTAAACAAGAAAAATGAGATAGTAAATCCAATTATAATTCCAGGGATGCCCATTATGTAATAGAGTATAATAGAAAGTAAAAGTTGACAACCTCGCGCTCCAATATTAGCAATCGCATATTGTTTATAGGATTTTCTTCCAAGAAATTCATAGATACTCATCATCCAAAAAGTCATTCCAAGTACAAAAAAACCTAATAACCAATCTCTTTGTGCTACAATTAATGCAGCAATGATACTTGAAATTAATATAATCTGATTTGCTGGAATGTGAATTTTATCTTGTCCTTTAGGTATAAAAGTTGTAATAGCCGTGTTCAAACCAAGTAGAGCAAAACTTGATGCCAAAGATGCCAGTGAAATCATATAACTAGTCTCGCCATATTTTTCAACACTCTGTACTGATGCTAGCAAAAGCCAAAACCCTCCTGTCAATAAAGCACCAAAAATATTTCCAAGTATTATATATACTAGACCTTTATTGGTTTTAAGAAACTTTAGCACTTATTCTCTCCACTTAGTCTTTATTACTAAAATGTTGCTGATCATAAAATGATTTATGTTAATTTATATATCATTTTGTTTTAGAATATTGATATATAAGATTAGACTAACTGTAGGAAGATCTTTTTTAAGTAAATTATTAGATTTAATTTTTTTTAACATTACTTAAGATAAAATGAGAAGTCTTATATTATGAATCATTAAACTTAATTATACTTCTAATACAAAATATAGTTTATTATAAATATTTAGAATCCTTTTTCTTATAAATGAATACTAATATTTTAAGAAAATTAAATTCTCTAATTAGGATAGAGATTATAGATATTTTATATCTGAATAGTGAAATTGCTACAAGCATACGATCCAATATAACAATAGAGAAAAAGAAATTAATACCAATTGTTAAACTATAGGACTATTTTTAAATAGTAGAGTAAATGTAAAAAAAATCTAGGAGCAAAATAGATGAAAAATTTAGATATAAATTTTCAATTATTATCAATCGTAATAATTACATTTTTCATTTGTATTTTATTACTTAATTCAAATTATATATTAGTTGAATCGCAAACTTCAACTACCTTTCTTACTCTTACTGGTTCGAATTTTCAAGATGTTGAAAATAGCGAAAGATTACACTTAAAAGAATTTACATTGTCCACTTGGTTTAAAACAGATATTCTAGATTATCTTGAACCTGGTACAATTGTGAATAAAGGTGGAATGAATGACGATGCCCCAGGAAACAACATGAATTATGGTATTTGGATTACTCCTGAAGAATTTCTTCAAGGAGGATTTGAAACAGAAACAGGAACCAATATTTTTGTTAACTCTCAACAGAAATTTAACGATGGAAATTGGCATAATGCTATACTCTCAAATGATGGATCTTTTTTGAGACTATATGTAGATGGGGTGGAAATTGCTAAAACTTCTACATTAGGTACTGAACCTGATATGACTGGATTGCAGTCTATTAGGATAGGTGCTAATTCGCTTAATCTGGACAAATTTTTTACTGGTGATATAGATGAGGTAATATTGTGGGACCGTGCATTGTCATCCGATGAAATTTTTAATTTTTACAATTATGATGAAATTCCATCAAATGGAAGAGTCATGTATCTTCCTTTTTCTTCCATTTCTCCAACGCAGACAGCTTATAAATATCAACCATTTAAAACATTTGATGGAACAGAAAAAGATGAAATTGATGAAGAAGAATCATTCCGTCTTTCTAATTTTTCACTCGGAACATGGTTTAGAGCCGATAGAATAGACCATGAAGGAGTTGGAATTTTATTAAATAAAGGTGGTTTTGTATCTGAGCTTAATGGCGAAAATCTTAATTTTGGAATTTGGTTGAATCCATCAGAGACCATAGAAGGAGGATTTGAAACCAAATCTGGAACTAATGTATTTGTATCATCACAAGGGAAATATAACGATGGTTTATGGCATTATGTTTTATTAACTTATGACAATCAAGTTTTAAGACTTTATATTGATGGAGTTATGGCAGGTAGTAAAATAACATCCGGTGTTACTCCTGATAATAGTGGAGATAAAGAGTTTGCAATTGGTGGAGATTCTTCCATAGATGATAGATTCTTCAAAGGGGATCTTGATGAAATTAAAGTATGGAATAGGGCCCTTAGTACTGAAGAAATATCTAATGGTTTCAAAAATAATGCCCTAACTACAAATGGGCTGATTTTTCATGAGCCATATTCTGATTCCGATTCTGATACACCACCGCCTACAGAATCTCCAGGTACACAAACACCACCGCCTACAGAATCTCCAGGTACACAAACACCACCGCCTACAGAATCTCCAGGTACACAAACACCACCGCCTACAGAATC
>DASVFI010000171.1:0-5486 GCA_036380115.1 Nitrososphaeraceae archaeon
GTTATAGGATCACCAAATCCAAATTGACCGTGATATACACACATCTTGCCAGGTTTTGATATTGGTTCTAAATATCCAAGAGGCAGAACAAACAAATCAGGAGCACGCCCGACAAGAATGTCAAAAATTGGATCGAGTGGATTATTGGGATTGCAGGGTAAATTAACTGCTATATGTCCTTTAGACGCAAATGGTGTAGAATCATATAGCAAAATGAATTCACTTTGATTAAGGGTTATTCCATTTAATAAAATATTCGTAGATGAGGTACTGATATCACCTTTATGAACATAGTCTAGACTTTTTGAAAGCAAGTCTTGTAGTTGATTTTGATCGCTTGGCAATTCTTGAGCGACGATGGAGAATGGTTGTTGTTCGTTGAGTGTGATTATTAATGACATAATTGCTAGTAAGCCAATTACAATATTTCTCATTAATTATAGAATAATAATATTTTATATAAATGATTGAATATAGAAACTTAAATTAAAAATTTGATTAGAAAAATTTAAAATTTTCTGTTGGGATCATATTCTTTTTTAATATTAGATTCATCATTTTCAATTGATGCCTACTTAAATTTTCTGAAAAATATTGACTTTCGAAGTTATTATTGTTAGAAATTTCATTTGTTGTTGAAGTTTGTTGTTGTTGCATTACTAGTTTAATAGTTTCATAATATGAACTCGAATATGGTTGGACTGTTATGATATCCTTGAGCATCTGAAATTTTTTATATGCATCTATCTATAAGATTCTATGCCTAGTGCTTTTGTTTTATTAAATACACAAATTGGAAGGGAAGAAAATATAATAAGAGATTTAAAAAATTTGGAAGAGGTTAAAGAAGTTTTTCGAGTTTATGGTGTTTATGACATCATAGCAAAAGTAGAATCTGATGCTATGGATAAAGTTAAAGAAACAATTACATGGAAATTAAGAAATTTAAAAGGTGTAAAATCTACTCTTACATTGATCGTAACGAAATAGTTTTACAAAGTATTCTTATCTTTATGATTATTTATTAGATGTTCCTTCTAGGAGGTAGGGGATTTCCTATCTTTAGTGGTTGTAAAATAAAAACAATCATCAGCAACTTTTTTCTAATTCGTCCATTGGGTCACTATCGAGGTTTACTGATAATGAAGAGATTACCTTTGCCTCTTCTGTTATTCGACCAAGACCTTCTTTAACTGCTTTGATTCCTTCACTTTCCATCTTCAAAACATCTATAGCAATGTTTGCTGCTACTTCACAGCATTTAGCACATTCGTTACCATTTACTTTAGGGTCTTGTGATTTTTTCTCTAATATTTTATAGAGATGAACCATTCTATTCTTGAAAAGTTGTGCCTCCAAAAAGATTGTATTAATTGTCTTTTGCCTCTGCATTTCTCCATATCTTTTCTCTGTGCGTTGAGAGTATCTGGCAACTGTTCGAGTGGAAATATGGAGTTCTCTTGCTATTTCCTCCTGACTTTTATTTTCAAGCAATAGTCTGAATATTTGCTGCAATTGTGCCTCATACTGTTGTTTATTTATCATTTTTATTTATCACTGAAACCTGACACATTATGACACAAATCCCACTGTAAGTCTTAATAAAACTTAAATATTTACAATTGATTTGCAAGATTATAAATTTATTGCTATTAATAAGTGAGATCTAATAATAAAATAAGGATATTTGAAATATATAGTTAGTTAAGTATATTCATACTTCTTAATCTGTTTTCTTATTGGTATAGAATAAATAATAAATTTTCATAGAGAGAATTTCTTAGGTTTAATAAAAACTAATTTACGTTCAGAAAATAATATACTCCAATCTATTAATAACATAAATAAAGTCATTATAATACCTATTATGTCAATAATGAATATGGATTGTATATCTGAATTTAAAATTTCTTTAAAATAATCTACAAAATATCTGGATAAACTTATCATGCCTAGATATACAATAAAACGTCCTATCCAAAATCCTACTACTATACTAATGGATTTTGCATTAATCAATCCATATGAAATAAACAACATATTACTGGGTAATGGAGTAAGAGCGAATCGTAAGGTGCCAAATAAATAGCCATATCGAGTTTTTTCTAAATATTTTCTCAACTTTTCTAAACTACTTTTTCTGTGATCATTTATTGCTCTTCTTCCTATTGTACTCAATTGTAATAAAATCAAACGACCAATAATTGCAGCAGTAGCTCCAACCATAGACAATAAAAAAGGATTTAGTTGGTCATTTAATGAATATGCTGAAACAACTACTATCCAAGTTGGTGGAGTTAATATTGGAATAATACTTAATACAAATATCATAAGGAATACAAATGGATATGTATATTGAGAAAATAAAGAAACTAAATAATCGTATAATAAAATTTCCAAATACGGCTTCTAACCTTTTGATATAATACGAGTGTTTTATTTTTACCTATTAATTAAATTTTTGATAAAACTTAATTAATTTTCTTAGAGGATTCATAACACTTTTGTATCTTTCACAGTGGGATGTAAAACAAAATGACCTTTATTTTGGTCCCTTTCTTAAAGGATTAAAATTTTTTCTGAAGAATATTAATCTTTCAAAATGCCGCTTCTGAAAAAAGCCACAAAAACTAATAAAAAAGGGGTTATTTCTCTAATTTCCATATCTTGGTTATTGCATTTCCTTGTTGATCTATTTCATCTGCTAATACTCCAATTGTGTTTTTTAATAGCGATAATGATCCTGCGTCGTTTGTATCAAAAGTAACAGATCCTAAGTTTCTAATTTTTCCGTCACCATCCATTTTTCCAATAGTGCTAAAAGTATATTTTGCTACACTATTGTCTATTGCTATTAGCATACCATAACCTTTACCATACCAATAACCATCTTCCTTTAAAGTAGTCCAAACTGTTCCAAAATCAAATACAGGAATATCTATTTGCAGTGTTGCATTACCTGACCAAGATATTTCAAATTCTTGTTTATCGATATTTGATATTTTCATTCCTTCGCTCTGGGTTTTCGTTTCTACAATTAATTCACCTATACTTAATGAAAGTTCCTTACTGCTTAGTGTTGTTGGACTTGTAATATTGGTCATATTAGTTTCCATCTGTGCATTTACCATAATAATTGATGTCATCAAAAACAGTGACATAATCAAGATTCCGATACTTAATGAATATTTCACTATTTAATATTAAAAAGCCTAGAATAAATATATTTTTCAAGTTATTAAATAAAAACAATAGAATAGATTACAAAAAGAAACTATGCAAATAATAGATTCATAGAAGCTTGAGAACTCACATAAAAAGTATTCATCAAATTTTAAAACCCTCTAATGTAAAAAAATAAAATTCCCAAAATTCCTCTAAAATATGTATATGACAAAAAGTACCTAATCCTATTTTTGGTATTGAGTATAATACAAGAAATTTTTCTAATATTACAAAATTAAAATGAGAGGTTTCACTATCATTTACCAGCTTGAGAATTACCATTTTGAATATTTTCACTCTTTATGTTTTTTTGTTTATTCCATTCTTCAACCACTACGTCCATCGCTCCATTGTCGCTTAATGTACCATTTGTATCCCTAAAACCAACATATCCAAAATGGTTGTCTCCTACATCAGCTATTGCGCCTAAAACTATATTGTATGGAAAATTACAACTATTGCGTCCATTGGCATCACATATTTCTTTTAATTCATCTTTTACATCTGTTTCATTGTACTTTGTTGGTAAAGATATTCCATACTGTGCTCCAGTCTGTCCTAGTGCAGTATCATTTCCTTCCGTCATGGGATAAAACCATTCTAGAGAATCATCTTCAGAACTATAAAGATTGGAAAAGTTTCTTACTTCATCTTCTATAGCCTCACCAAATGAAGATTTTACTCCTTTTAGAGTAATAGGTTCTTCCATTGCAAAAATATTGATATTTTTATATCCTTTATCATTTGTTGGATCTTTGACTACATCCCATGGATCTTTAGAAATTTCTTCATTATCTACAGCAGCACCCAATAAATGCACAGATGCTATTGTAAAATTCTTATTATTCCATTCTTGATTTTTATTTAGAGCGTCTAAACTACTTAGAACTATCCTGGAACCTAATGAATGGGCAATTAGTCTGATATCAGTTTCTGGACAATCTTTCTTAAAATCTAAAATGAATTGTGCAAGCTTTAATCCATTGCTTTTAGCTACATCTTTTGCAACTTCCCATGCCTTGTTATTTGTTATATCTGAATCCCAGTTAAAACCAATAAGGGTAATGTTATAACCAGTATTATTTAATGACAATCTTGCTCTATCAAATATCTCTGTAGCATTCTCTGAACCAAGTGTTTTTCCATTTACTAAAAATCCATGAATGTATATTGCAATTTCATTCTGAGCAGGACAATCATTATTTTGCAACCCAGGAATATTTGAAGCGTTATACTCTATTGGACTATGCCCTAGAATCAGCTTTCCAGTTGTATGACTAAAATCTCCAACGGTAGATATTAAAGGTACTTTAGAACTATCATTAGTTTCTTGTCCAAATGCATTATGGAATAAATTTGTTATTAATATTTGTGACAGCGATGATGATTGTATCCAAAGCGATAGTGAATAGATAATTACAATAGAAAAAAATATGGTAAAACTTATTTTATACATTTTATGCATACAACTTTTAATTTTTTGTACTATTTTAAGAAGATCATGATGCATTTACAGAAATAAGAAATTTCTAATGTCTAACAGATAAAAGTATTTTTCCGGCGCCTCAAAAATTATATATCTATTTCTTTATCTTTAACTAATACAGATCAATATTTTCCTTTTTATTATTAATTGAATAAATATAACTTATTTGTCCTTAATTAAGGATTTTGTTATTTTCTAAATCAATGGATTAGCTACATTTTTGTATCTTTCACAGTGGGATGTGAAACAAATTTGACATAAATTTTGGTATTCATCCTCTGAATACTTAATACAATTTTTATTAATTTTTTGTTATACTTTACTATTCTAAAATCTAATATTAATAATATTGCTATTGAATTTATATTCATATTTGTAAATAATAGTTCTTAAACTCTAAATAAAAGCGATACTCGATTCTCTTCTACATTGATCATATTAATTTGTGGTTATCCTGGAGTTGGAAAAACAACATTAGCAAATGAGCTTGCACCTTTGATTAATGCTGTTGTTTTATCTACGGATAAGATTAGAAAAGAACTCATAGTTAACCCAACTTATAGCGATGGGGAAATAAGACTAGTATATGATATATTAATATTGTTCGCTAATTATCTTCATAATTCTGGAATAAATTGCATTCTTGATGCTACTTTTAATGAACAAAAATCAAGAGATGATATCAAAAAAAGACTAAATTTAAGTAACGATCAGTTTAAGATTGTTGAATGTATTTGTCCTGAAGAATTAATTATTTCACGAATACAAAATAGAA
>DASVFI010000172.1:0-18246 GCA_036380115.1 Nitrososphaeraceae archaeon
TAACAAAAGAAATAGAAGATAAAAACTATCTATTCATCTTCAAGATCCTTCTTTATTTTACTAATATGAGGTATACGGGGAACTGCTACTGCAAATATTACGGCTGCTAATGCTATTATGTAAAAATTAAATCCTATAGCCATTCCTATGGCTGCAGAATACCAAACACTTGCTGCAGTAGTTAAGTTTGTTATTTTTTTATCTACTTCTCCTTTTAAAATCATCCCAGCTCCCAAAAATCCTATCCCACTAACAACTTGAGCTGCTATACGTGAAGTTGAATTAGGGTCAACAGCAGCAGAGAGATATGTAAATAACATTGCACCACCGATTACCAAAGAATTTGTACTAATGCCAGCAGGTTTACCTCTTGATTCTCTTTCTACTCCTATAACAAATCCAGCAGCAAGAGCAAAAATAATGTCTATTAGAAACTCAAGTTGTAGCCCTATCTGCCAATTATCCAACACCATGAAGAATTTTTAAAATAAAGAATTACCTATAAACTATATTATTATTATTATTGAAAAATAAAATACTAAACTAACGAAGTAATATCCATTTTGTAATGAAACCAAATTAAGAAAATCTCTAAACTCTTCAATAGTCAATGTAAATAATAGATATATTATGAAACCTACGTTAAATAAAAATTGCGCTATGAATTAGAATAATCGGACATATTGATTTGAATAAAAATTTTGTTACTGCCTAATAATTTCAGGAAAATAAAAAACTATAAAAAATAATTATAGAATATTCTACTTTTGAATCTCATTGTTAAATATAATATAACTTTATAAGGATATTTTAATAATAAAATAGTAACAAAAAGATTTTTAATATCGTTGATATACTAAACGTATTGATAAAAATGTATTTCTATTAAATATAGTATAATCTTTTTCCTTCTAATCTCACTTCCTATAAACTTGAAAGGAGTTACAGCACAAAATGTTATTGATAATGAGATTTTATCCAATAACAACAATGGTAATGATAGTAATGATGAGGAAAATGATAACAACAATAATATCAATACCAATGACGATGAAGACGATAGTTCCAATGTAAATGACTTCGCAGCGAAACCTATAGTACATGTCTCTATAGAAGGAACAGAACTTAACGATAAGATTAGAGGAGGTACAGGAGATGACACCATTTCAGGAGAAGAAGGAAGCGATAATCTCCAAGGCCAGGAGGGTAATGATGAGATTGATGGAGGAGAAGGAGAAGAACTTGTGGATGGAGGAGCTGGAAAAGATGAACTAAAAGGTGGAAAAGGAGATGATCGATTTGTTTATAATACAACAGACAAAATTATTGATTATAACTCTTTAGAAAATGATATTATTGTTGGAAAATGTGAATATGAAGACAAAGGACTAATACCCAAAACAATACCAGATAAAGATCCATTATTTCCAAGTTCGCAAATTTTAGCTAGTCAAGATCATAACTTCAACAGCTTTGCTTCTAAGAATTCAGTAGGTCCCGATAATAAAGAATCATCGTTTGAGAAATTGATATCGAACTTTATTGATATAGATATTCCAAACCTCTTAAGATAATCTAATGTAAAAATTTTAATTTCAGAGGAATAGGTAAATAAATATAGTGAGATTATATCCATAGGTTAATAAATATTCATTCTATAATCATTGTCTTGACATATTATATATTTTGTAAGCATTAGCGAGCCTAATATGGATCTTATAAATCCTTCAAATAGTCTGAAATCATTTTTAATTAACGAAATGAGAAAAGTTTTAAGTAATGAAGAAAACTAATTCATATGGTTTATAAATACATTCACATTGTAGGAACCTCACCTAATAGTATTGATGATGCTGTTAAAGATGCAATTAATGAGTCTACAAAAACGATAAATAATATAGAATGGGCAGAACTAGGAAGAGTCACATTCAGGATAATAGATAATCAACTTAAGGAATTTCAAGCTGAAGTAAAAATAGGATTTAAAATTGATCGTAAAGAGTAATCATATTCTCTTGACTAAAGTAGCAAAAAAAAGAATCTATTTTCTTTTTTATCATTATTATTATTATTATTATAGGATATCACATTACAGAATAAAAGATTTCACAGAATTAACATAATAGCTATTTAACTATTATGTTTATAAATCGGAGACAAGAAAATTGCAAATAATAACAAAATAGAACTATTAAAAGATAGTTAAGATTACAACTCCTATTGTGTTTGGTTTAAGTCTATTGCAATTAATAACTTCTATTGATTCATTTGTAATTGAAATAATATTAGAACATCAAATTTTTTAAAATCACTTAAAATAGATAATTTAAAAAATGACAGATTATAAAATTCCGAAAATGGAATTATATATTAGCAGATCTATTAGAAACAAAATTACATAAATTAATCTCAGTATTAGAAGTAAAAGCCATAGCCATCTATTGGAGGCGCAACAATACGAACATGGAGAGGGCTATGGTATGTATATGCTTCTCTTCAAATCCACAGCATTCGAGAAACAGACAGAGGTAAATAGCATTACAAAGTATTATATTTATTATTTGATTAACTTGTTAATTAACAAAATTATTTAATCTAAAATTTTCATAGCCAGAACTATTTAAACGAAAGTTGAATAGAAGGTCCAGGCTAAGGCGATACTGGTTTTAGATTAGAGTTATATAATATATTTTTACAACAATGTTTATTTATTACTCTTATTTTATTTTACTTCAATTTAAAATATCGTGTATATATATCTATTATCATCTTAATTTAGAAATAAAAATATACAGAATTGTTATTATTTCAAATCTACCTAAGATCATATTAATAGACAAAATCAGTTTTGATATAATATCAAGGTCAATACTAGTTATTCCAACGGTAAGACCAGTGTTGGAAAGAGTTGATGAGGCTTCAAATAATGCATCTATAAAATCACTTTTAGTAAGATAAGAAATAGCAATTGCACTTGCAAAAGAAAATAATATAAATAATACGATTACAAAAACTGCTTCTCTAAAAGCTTTATCAGAAAATATCAATAGTTTTTGATTAATAATGTATAATGGATGCTGATTTTCAGATTTTAGAGGATGTATTTTTGAAAACGATGGCTTTTGACCGTTTTTATTTTCATGGAATTGAATTGCAGTAGATGAAATTGATAATGGAGTATGAGCATCAGAACTTGAGAACAATCTTGAGTTGCCTTTTATTTTTTTGAAAATTAATAATAGTCTAGCAATCTTTATTCCACTTGCAGTTGAAAATGCAGTTCCTCCTATAAGCATAATAATGATAAGAATAATTTTTCCTTCAATGGATAAAGAAGATAGATCAATAAATTGAAAACCAGTAGTCGTAGATGCACTTATCACTTGAAATAGAGAGTTAAACCAATTATTTGTAGAAATAGTTGGATCTATTATTATAAAAAGAAAAGCAAAAACTAAGAGAGAACAAAGAAAAACAATAATTTCAATACTTAATCTTTTTGTTTTTACCTCTTTTCTTAAAATTCCATAGTAAAAACCAAATGGTAATGCAGCTATTATCATTCCTGTCATAAGTACTATTAATTGATAAAAATTAATGGAACTAAAAATATCAGAAACAGGTGTAAAACCTCCTGTGGCAAAAGTGGCAAACGACAAAGACACTGAGTCAATCAATTCAATATTACCAAGAAAAAATAATAATATAGTAAGAATGGATGTATAAAAAATAAAGATTATACTAATGGTAGATAGTAATTGTTTAAACTTTTGCATTGCACTTCCCATCACATTTCTCATTGCAGCCAATCTTGTTTCAGGGTAATACAAAGCCATTATCAGATATACAAAACTCAATCCACCCACCCATTGTGTGTAAGAACGATAAAAAACGAAACTTTCTGGAAGTGATTCTGGCCGTTCTATTATAGAGATACCGGTAGTTGTGAAACCGGAAGAACTTTCTAGGAATGCATTTACAAAAAGTGATAAATAATCAGTAGAAAGTTCAAAGGGATTCACATAGATATAAGGCAAACATCCATAAAGACTTAGTAGTACAAAACAGGATATGACAACAATAGATGATTGTTTTAGATTAAGTGGGCTCTTTTCTCCTAACGTATTCATAATATAGCCTGTTAAAGATATTGAAATAACTGCAAGGTAAATTGCTGCTGCAGATTCTAATTCATTTAAGATTGTTCCAAGTATTGCAGGCACAATCATTAATATTCCAGCAAATTGCATAATAAAACCTAAATTTCCAAATATTGGCCTGTAATTTTCTTTTATTGTTACTCTATAACTTGTGAAAGTTTTTTCGATGACTGAATTTCGAATTGCTTCTGCGAGAGATTTTTGTGTAACAATTCCTATAATTTTTTGATCATTTTTATTATGAGTATCAATTATTGGAACCCTTTTTACTTTATAAATTCTCATTAATTCTATTGCCTGTTTTACAGTTGATGTACTATTCAAGGTCATAATTGGAGAAGACATTATAGATCTTAGAAAAACTAAATCTGAATCATCTCCTTTAATGACCACTTTTTCCAGAATGTCACTATCAGTCACTATACCAACAGGCTTTCCATTAGAACCAACAATGATTGTCTCAATATTTTTTGGCTGAGCAAGTTTTACCGCTTCAGCTACAGAAACTTTTTCATCAACCATTACAAATTGTTTACTAAGGTATAACGAGACAGAGCGTTCTAATGGTTCAACCATAGATTATCTTCAGAACTTTTTCTTAATACAATAATAACTATTAAAAATGTTATGCTAAAATTAGAATCGGTTTAAAATTTTTATCTTCAAGTATATAATTAAACCAAATAAAACTTCGTTTTTATCTTGAAATTAGTAAATTCAAATAATTAATAATGAAATCTTTTTAATGACAATTTCTCTTATTGATATACTATAATTTTTTTATTTTATCTAAGAAAGGCAAAATCAATAACAATTCATTTAATTAGCTATATCTTATTTACATGAAAGACAAAGAATCTACAGGAATGAGAACAACTTCTTTTATTTGTTCTTTCAATATTTAACAATAAACCAAGTTCTTTGTTCTATCTTGACTACTTAGATAAGAAAATGAAGAATTTATTTAATTGTTGCTACATAATAATAATTTTGAAAGTCATGAGGAAGTGTTTTAACTTCAACATGCATAAAACCTGCTTCTTTGAGCATTTCTACTGCCTTTTCCTTACCCCACATGGCACCTAATCCTATGCCACCTTGAGCAAGTGATACAGTCATACAATGAAGACACGATATAGTGTAAAGAAAGGTTCCTACAGGGTGATTTATATTATTTTGAAGTAAAGATGAAGAAAGAATATCTTGCATTAGAAAAATTCCATTGTGGCCATCCAATAAAGATACTATATTTTTCAAAGCTGTTGCAGGATCAGCTTGATCATGGATGGCATCAAATGCAGTAATTAAATCAAAAGATAAATTTTTTGAAGAATTTAAAATTTTTGATATATCTCTTAGTTCAAATTTTACATTTTTATTATCATGTGTTTTAGCTTGAAATTGTGCCTTTGTTATTGCTTCTTCAGAAATGTCATAACCTGTAAATTTACTGCGAGGAAATTGATTTGCCATCATATTGATAGCACGACCATTGCCACAACCAACATCTAAAACATTAATTCCTTCTTTTAGTTTTTCTTCTAGTCTAGGTACTAGTGGAATAATCCAATCAAATAATCCTGATAATACTGTTTGAGCACTCTCTTCTTCCATTACTTCATGAAATCTTTTATATGAAGAATATGGTACACCACCACCTTTCTTAAAACAATTTACAATTTGATCTTCCACTTGACCTAATATTGGTATCCACTGCATTGAAGCTGCAAAATTGTATATCTTTGTTTGCCGAGTTAGAAAATCTGCCTTTTCCTTTGGCAAGAAATATAAATTATTGGTAGAATCATAATTCACAATTTTTCCAACGACCATTGCTGCTAACCATTCTCGTACATATCTCTCATCTAAGGTGGAAGCAATTGAAATCTGCTTACTCGTTGAGGGAGGAAGGGATACCATAGTATCAAAAAGTCCTACTCTATGACCTAATGAGAGCATAAGAGACAAAGATCCTTTATTGATAACATCCACCATATATTCCTGAAAATCTAAGGAAGATGTGTTTTCATGAGCATTCATCTTATTAGTATAATTTCCATTCTCTATTTTTATTTTCTTCTATAAATCAGAATATATTTAATTGTTCAAAAAAAAAGAAGAGAATTAACAAATTTATTGTTAAAGATAGTAAGATGTACAAATAATTCTTTGTTTTTACTCTTACATTTACTGAACAAACAAACAATTATCTAAATATCTAAATACACTAAAAAAATAATTGAATTAGTAGAACTCATTTCAGTATAAAAAAGTAAAATAATAACTTTTATAAAGCAATTAGACTTCTAAATTAGTTAATATTACATTCTATATATACAATATGAAAAGATAATAACTTTATTTTAGGTATCCATTAAAGGACATTTAATAAATGATAATTATAATATTTTATTTTCTACAAGGCAATCTATAAATTTCACATATAAATATATTAATATTATTTGACTGATGATATTGATTTTATTTTGAATATATAATTCTTATTCTAGTGCAATTATAAATATGTAAAAATAATATAACATAGACAATATGGTATTGTTTATAAAAATAAAATAGTAATTATAATAAAAAACTACTGAATAGTAACTATGACTTAATGATTTATCAACTAACTAGAATCGTATTTGAAATTATTTATTCTGATTTTTCATCTATTTCTTCTTCTTCTTCTTCTTCTTCTTACTCGTCAAGTTCATCTTCTTCTTTATCGTCAGAATCGTCTTGCTCGATGTCTTCTAGCTGATGAATTTCATCTTTTATTTCTTCTCTTTGAGATTCATCACTCACAGCCGTATTAATATAATTATCCTTATTAACTTTTCAAATCGGGTAGAAATAATTCTAATAATATATACTTAACAATCGATTATAATTAAATAAAAAATGAAAAAAGAATCATGTATACATTTCTCTTCAACATATTTTCATTTATATAGAAAACTTTTTCAAATATAAAATTTATAGTAAAACAGAGTATAGTTTAGATAGAAATTAGTTACATTGTTGATTAGTGCATTAGCATAATTAAAGTTTCCCCTATAAGGAACTAGATTAAAGTTAATTTACTTTTTAAAGATTAGGAATATTTAAATAATTAATAAATAGTTTTTTAATTATTATGAATACTCATATTTTTCTAAAAGTATACCAGAAATACATCGTTTGTTCAGTATTTGTATCGATTCTATTTGTTATTGGTACAAGTTTTCCTCATTCATTATCACAGGAACAAATAAGTTCAATTCAAAACACAACAGATGATAATTCGCTAACCCTATTTGATCAATCAAAAGGAATCGTACAAATAACAAAAACTGCTACCTCTTCATATAATATAGTGAATGATAGTACAGGATTATTAGGTACATTTGATACTACATATACTATCACTGGAAGTAGTGATTCTTTGTCTAAATCTAAAGATGTGATCATAACAATGATAACCAGTGATTTCGATAAATCACCTACTATAGGATACATTAGAGCAGCTGATGTGGAACATATATTTGATGTATCCAATAAAACTGACTCTTCACCCCCAGCATTACCTAATCCTTTCGCTGACGAACAAACAATTAATTATACACTTAGTCAAGAAATTTCAAACGCTATTGATGCAGGACAAAATATTAAATTTACAACAGTTGCAATACAATGTAACTTTGGAATGAATATAATGGATTGGAAATGCAAAGATCATGGAATTTATGGATAAAAATCTAATATTTTTTTTATTTTGCTAATTAGAGTTTACTGGAATTAAAATTTATAGCATTTTATTTTTCTTACATTTTTCATTTACCTAATATTAACATAATTGTTGATTTTACTATTTTATTCTATTTATAAATGACTCACCAGTCAGTTAAACTAATATTCTATTTTATCTATACATAATTCAGCATGCTTTCAAGAGAAAATTTAAAAATATTCTCTCAAAATCTAGTTTCTCTCTATCTACTTATTTTAATTCTAGCCACGGCAGGCTCATTGATGCAAATATCAGGAACAAGTTGGGATGTTACTTCTCATTTAATGTTTAAACCTGAAACTTTTTTTACACCGTCTCATGCTTTACTATATTCGGGAATAGGCTTAATAACAATTGCAACTGTTCTTATTACATTTCTTTATATCAAAAATAAACATAGTATAACAAATACATCTGCTAAAAGTTCATTCCAGTTATTATTAATTGGTTCCGTAGTTTCTATTATTTCTGGTCCCGCGGACTATTTATGGCATCAAACTTTTGGAATTGATGGTCTATTGAGTCCTACTCATATCTCATTAATGACAGGTATGTTAATAACATCAATTGGAGTAGTCATAGGACTAGCAAGAATAAAAATTCCATCTACTAAAAAAAATAGTAATTTAGAACCTTTAAGAAAGATTGCTTTAATTCCAGCCTTTGCTGCATTATGGTTTACAATCATATGGTATGTTTATTTCTTTTCACTTCCCTTTTCTAATGGAGATAGCTTTAACTTTAATCTAAATCCATATTTAGCATCAATAATAGCAACTTTATTTTTACCTCTATTTGGATCTATAATCTTTTTTATCGCCTCCAAAACTATGAGTAGATTAGGGGCAGTTAGTGCCATAGGTGGATTAGTTATTATTACTAATTTCTTTTCTAATATCTTTTCCACTGATGGCATTTTATTTTCATCTATTTTATGGTATTTCCCCCTTTCATTTATACCATTAATTATTTCTGATTTCTTAGTTAACAATCCAACATTTAGAAAAACAGATTATGAGCTAAAATCTATTAAAATAATCGTAGCAGCTGTAGTAATAGGCGCAGGATTTTATATCTTTAATTATCCGATGGTAGTTTGGGCTTATGCAATTCCTTTTGAAATGCCATTGCTTGAAAATAACCAAGAATTACCGTTAATGTCACAATTAATTTCAAATTTTACTGCAACATTACCAATAATGCTAATTATTTCAATTCCTCTAGGTGCTATAAGTGGTGTAATAGGCTACTTAATTGCAAATAAAATGATAAAATCAAAAAATACAAATAAAGAAGATAATCATATTAATGATAATAGTATTGAAATAAACAGAAGCTAAAACGTTTAAATTTTCATTAACTAAATAAAAAATGTGTCCAAGAGTATCACTCAAATATAAACAAAATATAAAAAATAAAATTATTGAGAGCGCCCTTATTACATTTTCTAAATATGGATATGATAAATCTAGAATGGATGATATAGCTATAACAGCTAATCTTAGTAAAGGTACAATATACCTTTATTTCAAAAACAAAGAAAAACTTTTCAATGCTATTTCAGAAAGAAATACAAATGAATTGAAAAATCAACTTACAAAACTATTTGACAATAAAGACGACCTTATTAAATGTATCGAAAACTTTTATGAAGACTTTAATGACCAAGGATACAGAATGTTTTTTGAAATCATAGCTGAATCATCTCGTAATACAAATTTAAGACAACTACTTTATCAAGAGAGAAGAAAAATTCTAGATATTATAATTGATTATTTAAACATCCAAAAAGATAAAGGGTTCATAAGAAAAGATATAGAAATTACAGAAATAGCATATGGATTTGTATCATTATGTGATGGACTAAAAATAAATAAGTTTTTAGGAATAGCTGAAAAACAAAATAAGAAGACATGGACTAGAACAATAAAGGCAATATTTACAGGAATAAGTTAATTATTATCATTACTACATTTTTTTAATTCTTTGAAATATTAGATCGTCCCTTATTGTAACTTTTATCTAGGTTTATGTAAAGAGACATATAGGCGTTTTAAATCTAATATAAATAGTAGAGTATCCAACTCAAAAGATAGATTCTCCATTATGTTTAACCTTTCAACCTTTAGTATATTTATAAATAATGCTATTAATAACAAATAGTTTTAATATATGAATAACATTTCTCATATTTAATGAACTTTTTCCATCATAAAAAATTTGTCTGCGAAAAGGACAATGAAAGGTTTGATAATTACGAAGAATTAATTTCTCATTCCCGACATATCCATCACCTGACAATTTTGAAATGCAATGGATGTGGAAAAGAATTTATTCATGAAAAAGACAGACTACATCATGTAAGAGAAGAACATGAAAAGGAATTAGACCGAAGAGAACATAGAGACATATATAAAAAAGTTATAAAAAAACCCCAAGATGAAATTGATAAACAGAATAGAAAGTTTAGTGATAATCTATAATTTCTTTTTATGATTAAGTTCTTCTCTTTCAATCGAGTTATAAAATACTAATATCACTCAATGTACTAATTAAGAAATTCAAGCTAAAAAATAAAATATATTGATAAAGTTTTGGCAATTAATATAAACTAGAAATAATAAAAAGTCAAAATTATTTTCTTTCTAAATCTCTTTCTATATTATACTTTAACTTCTATATAATTTCAATAAGTAATTGATAGCAAAAAATACTATATTATCTCATCAAAATCTATATAATTAAACATATAATATAAATCATATTGCAATATAACTATATTAAAAAAGACAATTGTTAATTCATAAAAAGAACATTATTAATTAATCATATAATCACATTTCTTTTATCAAACATACTAGTAAATTAATTGAGGAAAAATTACATAGTAATAGTAATTTTAAATAACCAAAATGATCTAATTGGAAAAAGCATAGTAGGAAAATATAGCATCCTTTTCTATTTTTTATTAATAATTACTCTTATTCAACAATAATAAAGTCTAAAATTTCTTCTTATATTGATATGGGAAATTCAGATGCATCATTGGATTCAAAACTGGATGCTAGAATTGATATAGACAATTTCATATTTTGGTATATTTGGTATCTGCAATTTTATAGACTAGTATTAATTATCGGAATTTTTTTAAATTTAAAAACAAAAGAGTCAAGAACAAAAATAGTATAGTAACTTTATTTTTATTCGAACAATCCACCGAATGGAGAATCAAATGATCGCAGATCATCCTCTGGAGTGAATGAGGGTTGATCCTCAAAACGGAAACTATCGTCTAGAGGAGAATCAAATGATCGCAGATCATCCTCTGGAGTGAGTGGGGGTTGATCCTCAGAAGGAGGAGAATAGGGCAAACCATCATTTGGTATATCATAAGGCAAATCGTACGGAAGTGATGGGGAAGGTAATGGGTAATATGGAGATTCATATGGAGAGGGAGAGGGATAAAAGATCGATGAACTTCTATCTGAACCGCTATTAAGGATAACTACAAACCCTATAATCACTATCAAGACAAATAATATAATTAAAATTTTTTTTTTGGGATTAATCAATATGGATAGATAATCAATAATCACTGTTAATCATTATTAATTTTTTCTTTTTGCTATATTTTATTTGGAGAAGAGATAATATAATTAATTCTTTTACAAGGTTTAAATTTGACATTTTAAAAAGTCAACCAATTTGATATTATTTAGACATAAATATTATTATAATGCTTAGAGATCGATAGAAAAGGATAAATCAAAATAAGATTATTTTTATAATAACATGGGATTTTTTAATAAAATTAAAAAAACTTTCAACATTAATGATAATGATAGAGATGATAATAATATTAATAACACTATAAGTAATCCATTTATCGATAGCCAGGCAATCGAATCTTTATCATTGGCCTGTATAAAATTAGATGAAAATTTAGGTTTAAAAAGCACTGGTAGATGTGGGATTTGTGTAAAGAGTATTAATTCTGACTCTTTTAAGCAGATGAAAGATTACATTGATAATTTGTTAAAAGTTGTAATAGATAAGAAAGATATTAACTTTGATGTAACATTCAATTCCATAATCGATAATTATGGTTATCTATGGTTTATTATCAAAGGAAAAACAATAGCAGAAATAGTAGCTGTGATAAATGCTGTAGGAGATAGTATCCATGAAAAGGGTTTTTCACGACAATTATTAGCTAATATATTTGAATTTTCAAGTGGTTATAGCGGAAACAATAATGGTCATATACATAATAACCAATATTTGATATATAATTATAAAATTGATAAATTTTATCCATTCGTTCCTATAATATCTACTTCAACTAACAATAGAAAAAGAAGAAATCATGATCAAGAAATAAAGATAATGAAAGAAGTATCTGATACAATAAAAATAGAAGAAAAACTTTCTTTATGGTATCCTATTTGGAATATCCCTTTTTAAAAAATAAATATAAAACAAGTCATCTGAAATTATTCCTTCTTCCTTAAAGATTTTTGATGCTTCTTCAATAGAAAGATGAATTGGTCATGTTTCTTTTTATTTTACTCATTAATTCTTATTGTCTATTGCTACTCGTATTACGATAATTGGATGATATAATTATTTTATAACAACTAAAACGATTCTTAAAATAAAGTTACTAGAATTGGCAATTATACCATTATTTTTTATTTTATTAATAAAGCGTTAATATAAATATATTATAATCTATTTAATTTAAAACATTAAGTTATACAATCGAAAAACTTTTGTAGCAATTAATATCTAAACATTAACAGAATTTTTCTCTTCTACAATTATGAAAAGTTCAAAATATCATCCTAGATATAGTTGAGAATAAAGTAATCCAATACAAAATTTAAAAATTCATTTTAATGCTTTTAAAATAGAGTGTTATATTATATTATTTTTTAAATAATAACATATGGCCATTTTAGAATAAGTAACAAAATTAGAAAAATTAAAATTTGAGTATACAGAATAGAGCATTAGAAAAATACAATCTTTATATAAATTATCATCCTTCAAATTATAATGACTGATGTTGCAAAAGTAATAGAAATTGTAGGAAGTTCTACTCAGGGATGGGAAGATGCAGTTCAAGTTGCTTTAGATGAAGCAAGCAAAACAATTCATGGAATTACAGGCTTAGAAGTTATTGACATGACTGGTAAAGTAGATCCCTCATCTGGAAAGATCGAAAGCTATAGGGCCACTGTC
Organism: Nitrososphaeraceae archaeon; assembly: GCA_036380115.1. Lineage (GTDB taxonomy): Archaea > Thermoproteota > Nitrososphaeria > Nitrososphaerales > Nitrososphaeraceae > TH1177. Next base: position 13,177 of record DASVFI010000172.1, read on the forward strand.
AAAATCGCCTTCGGAGTACAACATTCTTAAGTTTTATCAAGTTTCACCATCTTCTTCCTTTTTTTCGATATTTCTAATCTAGAATTATAGTAAACTAATTTAATAGTAATTCTAATTTAGTATAGTATATCTTATCCTATTTTTATGTTTGATTTTATTTCTATTATATGAATTATCGGATTAAAAAACATCTATTAATACATCTTGAATTCTATTCTAATATAATCTAAAATCGATAGAATAAACTTCTAATCTCATAGAATATGAACCTTTTTAAAAATAACATCATAATCAAATGAAAACATATTTTTAATTTTATATCTTCACAGAGAAATTGTTCTTTAAATTCTGTATTTTAAAAGCTAGTAAGATTAATACATAAATACTTTTTAGGATTTTAGTTTATTTTTTAAATAATATCTATAAAATAAGTAACCACCGCCAATTATAACAACTAATATAACTAATTGAGTTAAAAATTTTAGAACTATTATTCCAACAATTATTAATAATATGATTATAAGAACATTCATAATAAAAGATCTGTTCATAAAAAAAGATTTATCCATAAGAGAATAACATCTTACATTATACTATTTATTATACTTTGCTTTTAATTTTAATATGCATGTTATTTTTGGTTTTATAACCTCAATATAATTACTAAAAATATACAAGTCTAATAAATAAAGTATAATGAATCAAGCGTTTAATTCAATCTTTTCAAAAAAGAATAGATATGAATCTAGTCATCTGAAATTATTCCTTCTTCCTTAAAGATTTTTGATGCTTCTTCAATAGAAAGATCTGAATCTGGAATTATAGCATCAGATTCGGCAATTTCTTTATCATCCATAGGTTGACCTTTAGATGTAATTAAATTTTTCATTTCTGTTAATTTGGATTGTAATTCTTTCTGGGTAAGTTTATGGTCACTTGATCCTAAAGAAACATTTTCAATTAAATCAACTATAGAATCATCAATTTCATTTATTTTGTCTATAATTTCAGAGTTCACCTTAAATTGACCCTGACCAGATATTCTTATAACTTTATCATTCGTGCTCATATTATTTCACATTAATTTACCAATAGAATAATTAAGTTTTTCCTATTTGTGTTTTTAATTTTGTCAATTCTTCATCAACCGAACTATCTAAAGAAACTTTATCAAGTTCTTGGTCAACATCTGTACTACCAGAAGAATAGGATTGTGTAACATCTGTTAAAACTCCTGAATCCATCATTTCATCTAATGCAGATGCCTTGGCCTTCATATTCTCAGTCTTTTCTTCGACTCGATTTAGCACCATACCAAGATCATTCATTTCTTCTGATATTCCTGTCACATTTTCCTTTATCTTAACTTGAGCTTCAGCAGCTGAATATTGCGCTTTTATCATTTCTTTACGTGTCTTAAACGATTCTATTTTAGTAGAAAGCCGTCTTTCAGCATTCTCTAATTTTATTTGTTCCTTTTCTATATCTCCAATCTGTCTTTCTAACTCTTTAATTTGTGTAATAAGCATATTTTTTCTTTCTAGCGCTACACGGGCTAAATCTTCTCTGTTTGATTCTAGTGATCGACGAGCCTGTTGCTCTAAAGTATCAATGTTAGTACTAAGTTTTGCTTTTTGCATTTCAAGTCGTTTTTTTGAAGTTACAACTTGTGTGATATCTCGCCTTAATTTGTTTATTAACTCATGTTGTTTTTCAAAAGAATAATTTAGCATCTCATTAGGGTCTTCGAATCTATCAGCAACAGAATGAGCCTTTGCTTTGAATATTGAATGAAAACGATTTATTAATCCCAATTATTAATAATATAACAATATCAAATATTAAGGTTAGTTATAAGATATCTTGACATACTTTTTCATTTTTTAAATACAAAATACAATAGTTGAAGACAGAGTTTCACACAAAAAATAGTTAATTTCATTATTATTAAACTAGACTTCATTATAATTCTTTAATAACTATAACAATATTATTATTTATGATCGTAGTTGAGTATAGTAAACTAAGAATTTATAGTAAGGATGGAGGATCTTGTTATTATCTTAATTCTTATATAATATAAATAGACTCTCACAAAAATTAAGTAACTACTTACTATTACAAATATCATTAAGTCAATATAATATTTTATGGAAATCGCTTTTTACAATTAATAATACATTTTTAATTATTTGCACAATTACAATAAAAAGAAAGTAAAATAAGTAGAAAAATTTTTAACTACTTTGGCTTTCCTTCACTGTTGGCATATTCACCATAATTTAAGAATAAAACTTGTCCTGTCGGATTAATTTTATTTTCAAGGTATACTTGTTCTACTTCAGACATATCCAATGCTCTATTCCATACCCTTATTTCATCAACATCCCCTGTAAAGAATTTATCATCATTCAAAGAGTTTGCCCCTATCCTTAATGGTTGAGTTCCAGTATTATCTGGTGTTTCTTTAATAAATAACTTGTTCCCTATTGGTTTTCCGTCAACAAATAAGAATAATGCAGATCCGTTAAATGTTAAAGTTGCATAATGCCAATTTCCATCATTAAATTTTTCTCTTGACTGAATAATGAAATCCTCACCAGCTGCTGTCTCAAAACCACCGACTAGGCCATCTTCTTCATTAGTCCAAATTCCATAATTCAAATTCATTCCTTCTTCATCAGTATTCATTCCACCTTTGTTCACAATATGACCAGGTTCAGTATTATTTTGAGTAGTCCTAAACCAAGCACCTAAAGTAAACTCAGAAAGTTTCAACTTCTCGCCATCAGGAATTTCTGCAAATCTTGAATCTGTCAATGTTAGAAAAGGTTCATGTTTATATTGTGTAGCATTTGCTGACTGTGCATTAGCTTTAAAGTCATCTATGGGAAAAAAAGAGACGGCAATGATAGTAAATAAAATTGATGTAGTAGCTAATGGTAGTAATGTTTTACTATTGTTTTGCATAATCAGTGAGAGCATAAAAACTATAAATAGATGACCATGAATTTTTCAGTTTATTATATCATAGAGGAATAATATAAAATAATTATGTGATAAAATTATAACATATAATTATACTATCTACTTCTCTACTCAATTTTAATTTTAAAACTAAAAAATTTTTTAATAACTAAATACAAGGTAAAAGAAGGTTAAAGGTAATAGAAAAAGTAATCTTTCAGTATTATTATTTTATTAAATATGAACACTATCAAGCTTTTGATAGCTACTAATAATAGATAACATAGGATGTTAATTGATTGAAAATTATAATAATATTAATATTCTTATATTATCATATTAGAAAAATTATTTATGATTGTTTCTAGTTATCTTTTACAAAAGATAAAAAATGTTATTCACTAAAAAAGTAATATAATACAAAGAAATTGAAGTATTTAGATTGTTATTATTTCACGATGTTAGTTGTTACCGTGCTTTGTATCACATTTTTTAAAGTCTGAGTTACAACAGGAAGAATCCTTTGATCATTTATTTGTGGAATTATATAATCATATTTGAGGTGTTGGCATTCTACTAAATCTGCAATAGCATATGCAACATCGACCATTAAATGATCATCCAATACTTTAACTCGTAGGTCTAATAAAGATCTTATTACTGATGGAAACACTACAGCATTATTAACTTGGTTAGGAAAATCAGATCTTCCTGTGGCAACAATTTTTGCACCAGCATCCAAAGCGTCTTGAGGCAATATTTCAGGATCTGGATTACTTAATGCAAAAATTATTGGATCTACATTCATAGAAGAGACAATTTTATCATTTAAAATGTTACCTTTTCCAGAAACACCTATAAAAACATCCGATCCTTTCATTACTACATCCAAAGAACCCTCAATTTGTTCAGGATTGGTTTTAGAAGCTATTTCAAATTTGAATGGATTATTCATCAAATCTCTCCGTCCTTTATAAATTGCACCATTGCTATCAACTACTATTATATTTTTACATCCTGCAGAAGCAAGAATATTAGTTATTCCATATCCAGCAGATCCTGCACCTAAAATTACAACTTTAATTTTTTCTAATTGTTTTTTCACGAGTTTAAGAGAATTTATCAATGCAGATAAGGTGATTATAGCAGTTCCGTGTTGATCATCATGAAATACAGGTAAAGAAATTTCTTCTTTTAGTCTTTCTACAATTTCTAAAACTTTAGGGGATTCTATATCTTCTATATTGATAGCACCAAATATTGGTTGAATATGTTTTACAAAATTTATTATCTCCTCTTTATTTTGAGTTGCAATACAGAGAGGTATAGCATTTATACCACCTAAAATCTTGAAGAGAACTGACTTTCCTTCCATCACTGGAAGTGCTGCCTCAGGTCCGATGTTACCAAGTCCTAGTACTCTAGATCCATCACATACAATTGCAACATTATTCCATTTAGAAGTAAAATCATAGGCTAACTCTTTATTTTTGCCTATTGCGGTTGCAACATCTGCAACACCAGGAGTATAAATTAAATTAATCAAGCTGTTTTCTTTTGCAAAAATATTTTCCACAGGAACACGATTTTGGATTTCAATCTTACCTTTTAGCATCCTATGTATGCTAATAGAATCATCTTTTAGAATCAAGTTAGAACAATATGTAAAAAAATATTATAATAATTCTTCTAATGTGAAATAAAATAAAACAATAAAAATATTTTAATTATTACAAAGAGATCCAAAATTTAGTATAATATTCAAATATATTGTCATGATAGTAGTATCACTTGCTATTGTTATCAATGGCGACAAAATTGACAGGATCAATTCAAAATTTTGATAATGATGTTGAAAGATAAGTTGATAGAAATACCCATCTTGAAAATAGGGATTTACAGATTATCAATCTATACTAATTTTAATATAACCACTAGAGAATAAGTATATGAAGGTTAATTCCTTTAATTTTAGTAGATTTTATTTCAATATTTTGGATAAAAATTCTTTAAAACAATAATACGAGTTATAATTAGAAGTAATCAAATGGCTATATTTCAAAGATACTCAAAAAACCCAATACTTGTTCCTAATAAAGATAA
>DASVFI010000173.1:0-11055 GCA_036380115.1 Nitrososphaeraceae archaeon
ATATCTCTTCTTTAGAGGCCTAAATATTCTTGGATCTACACAAGGAAGTCGCGCAGAACTAGATGAAGTTATTAAATGGATAAGCAAAGGAAAAATAAAAGTAATAATAGATACAGTTTATCCTTTTGAAAACATGGTAATGGGTCACATAAAAATGATTGAATCACAATTATTTGGAAAACTGATAACAACTCCACAAAAACTATAAAACTAATTTAAGAATGATAATAAATATTTAATAGAATTGCAAAAAATTTAATATTACCTGGATATAATGCTATAAAAGGTAACGATTTAAATGATATAATTTAATACTATAACAGAACAATTTTGTCTTAATGCATCTTATAAATGATAATTTTCTTTTGTCACTTTTCTAATTATAGTATCTATAAAAGGTGAAATATTTTGATCTCGAAAGTTTGATTTGACTAATAATGCGTGCAGCACGTATGCATGAGTATAACAAGCCTTTTGTATTAGAAGAGGTTCAAATACCAAAAAATATTTCGGGAGAAGGTGTCTTGGTAAAAGTAGGTGGAGCAGGAATTTGTCGTACTGATTTACAGATTATTGATGGTTATTTTAAAGAATATTTTCCTCTTAAATTACCTGCCATACTAGGACATGAAATTGCAGGATGGGTTGAAGAGATAGGTAACTCAGTTCCTGAGGGCCTTGTTGAAAAAGGAGATCTAGTTGTAGTTTCTGGAGGATGGGGTTGTGGTCTTTGTCCAGAGTGCAAAAGAGGTGATGATCAAATTTGTGGTAATGGAAGATGGCCTGGATTTGGTGAATATGGAGGATATTCCGAATTTGTTCCTATTCCTTCCTACAGATACCTGATAAAGATCGATAAAAAATATAATTTAAAACCTGAAGAACTTGCACCACTTACCGATGCAGGTGTTACTACTTATAGAGCAATTAAAAAGGTAAAAAACATGCTTGGCCCTGGCAAATCTATTGCAATTATTGGATTGGGAGGTCTTGGAAGTTACGCAATTCAATATGCAAAGATATTATCCTCCTCATCAACCATATTGGCATTTGGTAGAAATGACGAGAAACTAAATCTTGCTAAGCACAACGGCGCTGATCATGCTATAAACATAAAAGATAAAAAATTAGAAGATGTTCATGAAGAGGTCAATAAGGCAACAGGTCGCAAAGATATTGACGTAGTAATAGATCTTGTTGGTACAGAGGAGAGCATTCCAATGGGATTTAGTATGCTTGCTATAGCAGGAACATATGTCTCGGCTGGCTTAATCGGCAACCAAATCAAAATTCCATTATTCCCATTTGTTGCCAGAGAATACCAATATTATGGTTCTTTCTGGGGAAACTTTAACGACTTGAGAGAAGTTATGGAATTAGCAAAGAAAGGATTGATAAAACATCACATACAGAAATTTGATTTGTCAGAAGTAAATGATGCTCACACCTTACTTAGAGAACAAAAGATCCTAGGACGGGGAGTTTTGATTCCTTGATCTAGAGAACTAAGCATATTCTTTTCATGATCAATTAACTAAAGAAAAAACAGTTATGGTTGGAAGAATCAATTCAAGTATTTCATACTGACGAAGTGAAAAATAACAAATTAGTTTAGAAAGTAACTCTAGAAGAATAAGTGTAATCCTACACTATTTTAATTTTTTATATTCTCTGTTTTAATTTGAACTACAAAATTGTGTAAAAATCAATCGATATATCTCAAAGCACATATATACTAGTAGGATTCGATAACATTAAACAATTTTACTTTTCTAAAAAATGGTGATTATAGACTAAATAAAGAAATATTGAATTTAATTCAATGATAAACTTTAAAAATAACCAAATAAGGTACATAGGATTCACCTAAAAAAATATAGATAATTTTATGAGTCAAAATTGTTAAAGGATCTCATGAGTTAGTTTATATAAATACTAATGACAATATCTATGATTTGGAATCTGGATGGGATGCAACAACCTATGATCGTATCTCGGCTATACAAGAATCGTGGGGACACGAGGTACTTGAACGTAGAAACTGGAAAGAAGATGAAATAGTTCTTGATGCTGGTTGTGGTTCTGGAAGAATAACCAAGGTAATATCAACTAAAGTTCCAAAAGGAAAAGTTTTTGCAGTAGATTCTGATTCATCCATGATAACAATTGCAAAAGAAAATCTAGAAGAAATTTCCAATATTCAATATAAAAAAGCAGATCTCTCTGAAATCTCTCTTGATGAAAAAGTAGATGTTGTATTTTCAAATGCCACATTACATTGGATTTTAAATCATAGAAAAATGTTTGAGCATTTTTGGCAAATTCTTAAACCTAATGGTGAATTATTGATTCAATGCGGAGGATATGGAGAATTTGAAAAGACTCTCCCCATATTCAATAAAGTCCGAAAATCAAATCAATTTTATAATTATTTCTGCAACGACAAAGGAGAGGATACTTGGAAACAACCATGGTATTTTGCTAAAAAAGAAGACACAGAAAAAATGCTAAAAGAAATTGGCTTTAAAAATATTCAAGTATCCCTTGAAAATAGAGAATATGAATTCAATAAAGAAGAATACTTTCTCTTTATAAAAACAGTTATTTTGCAACCATATCTAAAATATTTACCTAATGAAACGTTAAAAGATAAGTTTGCTAAATCTGTAATACATGAAATTGAAACTAATGCAAAAGAATTACAATGGAAATTAGATTTTGTTAGATTGAACATTAATGCAAAAAAATATGAATAGGTCAAATAAATGTGAAATCAATACTAATAATTTTAATGTTACCAAACATGGTATATTAATAATTCATAGCACTCAACCTATATCTGCTTCAAAGTTATTTAAAAAATAAGAAAATATAATGCATACTATCAAAAATATAATGAAAAAAAAGGAAAAAAAGGAAAACGATATTATGCGTTTCCTACATGTTCTTGATTCATATGTTGTGTAAGTTCTTCTTCTGAGGCAAAAGATTTACTACACTGTTGACATTGATTGTTATTAGTAGTATTTTCTGACGACATTACCTTAATAACAAACCTCTTTCATTTATTAATTTCTAAATCTTTATCAAATCATCATTATCATTATAATTATCATATATTCTAATAGAATATAATCAGAATTATTAGTGGAAGAAACATTTCTTATTCTTCTCTTCATATTATGAGATTTTATTTTAGGGTTTGAAATTTATCTTCTTGTGTAGGAGAATTTAATCTGAACTACAAAATTGTGTCAAAATCAGTTGAGTATTTGTTAGTATGTAAAAATTATCTCAAATCATATTTTTATAAAAATATATTATAATATTAGTCGGCATCGACAAAATTATGTAATATAAACAACAATATCAAGTTTTACTGTAAAAATCCGACAAATTATTAGATGTAAATACACAAGTAGAATGGTTAAAAGAAATAGGTTTCACTGATGTAGATTGCTACTGGAAATGGCTCGAATTGGCACTTCTAATCGGAGTCAAACCATAATCAATCATGATAAAAGAATATCACAGATAATTTAATATATTATGTTACCGAACCCTGTTATAATGAGAATTCTCCAAAATGTTGAAATTATTTATAATTAACATTTGATTCTCATTTAAAATTAATTTTTGAAAAAACTTGGAATAGAACGATTGAACATATATATAAATAAGAACCCATATTGCCGTAGATATAAAAATCTCTGTTTTCCTAAAAAAATTCTAGTGAATATTAAAATCTAGATTATAATTTAACTGTGCATGAATCTCATTCTGAAAACAATAAAGTATATTTTTACCTAAAAATGTTGATAAAACTTTAGCTAAGATAGCATTATATTATATTAGGTTATGCTGTATGGTATTCAGAGAATGTTCTAAAAAAGTATCAATACGTCCAGTTGTTCTTAATAAATTTAGAGAACTTTCTGAATACAAAAAAAAACGCAAGAAAAATATAGCAAAGAATTTGGATGTATTCATCAATGACTCACTACAAAGTATTCTTGAAAAATATGAATGTCTAAATGAATATGCGATTTTTCTTTCAGTATATGGTTACAATGATGGTAAAATCATTTTACGTGATGCAAATCCAAGCGGAAAAACAAATTATCTCGATTTAAATGTTGAAGACTCTAAATTAATGTATGTTAAAGATAACAAAATAGATTGTGTGTATTGTCATTTTGTATTGGCTATTCTAAAAGTAGCATGATCGAATTTGAAAAATCCTCAGAGGTGAATGAAATTGACTTCAATTGAAAAAGAAAGAGAAAAAGAAAAAAATAACATAAGACTAGAAGAAATCCTAAATACTATAAAAGAGTGGCCAAAAGACCTTAAGAATGGAACAGTAGAAGAACTGGAAATAAAAGAGCAAAACAGTGTAGTATTACATGTTAAATTTGAATCTGATGATAATTTGGATAAAAAAATGATACAATTTCACTATTTTGTTATTTTTTTATATGATGTTGATGTTTTTGAGATTTCAACTCACTATTATTTTGACAAGTCTGATTCAACTGGGTTTAAAATTATGTCAAGGGAAGACAAAGTAAGTTTTGCAAATATGTTGAAAATTCCTTTATTAACGATGAATTTAGGATATTTGTGGATTCCAGATCTAATTGGTTTTGAATCCTTACAAATTTCCAGATCAATATATTTTGATGGATTTTCTAAACATAATTTTATGACTACTGTTGATTCCGTTTTACACGGTTATGAAATAATAGCATCGCTTTATGAACAATTTAGAAATTCTGTTTCAAAGAGGTATCAATGAGTATATCTTTTTTGCTAATATTGTACTTAATTTTGAATTGCATTTTAATTTAAAATGAATAATGATTCAATAACCAAATGATTCAATGGATTTTATTTATGATTATTGTTGTTGAGGTGTATAAATAATAAGACCAGGACTTGCGTGATTTCAGACTAAGCTATATAATCCTTTTATCCATATAGTAGTACTACCAATACCTTACAGCATTTTCCTACTCATTATACCAAAGATAATATTTTATTACAATCATCATTTCAACTTTTTTATTCATATAGATTATACATTATGAATATTTTATTCAGATAAAAAGAATAGGTTTTTGTAACATTAAGGAATAGAATAGATATATTATACGATGGATTACAGTCATTTTAGATATTTAGAAAAGGATAATCTAGTTACTGTAAGAAAAGAATTTCGAGACAGAAAACCTCATAAAATAATCCTATAACTGAAAAAGGAATTGATGAATTCACTAAACTAAAAGAAAGATTGTTAGAAAGTTTTAAAATAATAAATTTCTAACAAAATATATTCATTTAGTCGTAAAAAAGAATTAAGATCAATTGTAATTTAGAAAATTAATTGTAATATAGTAATTAAATCTGGATAAAAGATAATAACATCTAAAAAAGACAATTATCATGGTAGCAGGCAGGATTATTGGTAGTAGTATTTTTTTAATTATTTTCGGAATCATTATTTATGGGGTTTCTGATTGGGCAAATACTCAAACATCCTATCAAGTTGATAGATGCAATTCATCATTAGGAGAACTTGGAAAAGGGTTTAGTCACGATACATATGAATATTGTCAAAATATAATCATAGGAAACTCACTTTCAAACGTAGGCATAGTAGTTGCTGTAATCTTCTTCATAATTGGCTTCATACTAATAATTGTAGGTTCCATGGAAGGGAAAAGAAATAAGAAGATAGTTAAAGAGGATATTGAGAATCCTCCTATTAGTGTAGATTCATCTAAAAATGCAAATGAGACAAAAGAGAAGATAGATCAATCATATACATCAATACAGGAAATAGATAAGCCGATAAAAGAAAATAATATGGCGAACCTTACAAAAGAAGAAAATCATGCTATTTATGAATATTTATCGAGACTAGAAAAATTAGGTGAAATGAAAAAAAATGGGATTCTAAAAGAAGAAGAATTTAATATCTTGAAGGGAAATATATTAAAAAAATTTGATAATGTTACTATGGAAACCACTAAATCAGATTCCCAGGAAGCAAATAACAAATCAAAAGAAACACTAAAAGATTCCGAAATATAAAAGAAAAAAATAAAATGTAAATTTAAAATTTCCTTTTTTCTTTCTTCATAAATTTAGTTAATCGTGAAAATGATGAAGACTAATATTAAATATTTCTAATAAGTTAGAAAATAATTAATATTATTTTACCGATCCCAACTACATGTCATGCTCGAAGCCCTTCCAACCCGTATTGACAACGACGTTTAAATGCAATCCATGTTTATAAACTACGTTCATCTATGAGATATTGAAAAACATCTTTTGTACACAATATTTTTACAATCTTAATTCATATATTTCAATGGTTTTAATATCTAATTTTGTTTATTGTGAATCTTAAATCATGTTGATATTATATTAAAATTAAATCAGATGTGAGAGAGAAAAAGAAAATTGCAAAATCTTAGATTCTAAAACTTAGAATATCTAAAAAGGTTATCCACCGCAGATCTTTCTGTATTTTGCAGAATCTTCGGGATCATCACACACTGCATCCTCATAGTCTGCTTTATCTTCGCCGCTTAGACCTTTACATTTACCATTTGACCAATCTCCGCCGTATTCAGAACATAGAGATTTAGGGCTTACACCATAAACGGTTGTTGTTGTTATTGTTATTGTAGCTGCAATAATTAATACTGCTATTGTCATTATAGTAGATTTTTCCTTTTACATTGTGGTGCATATCATCTACAATATTATAAGGCTTTTTATTAAGTTAGTAAATAAATTTAGAACGATTATTATTAGTTTATGTGAAGTCTATTCTTATAGGTTATCTTTAAGTAATTCGTTTTTTTTTTAGAAGTTTCATATTGTTGTATATCAAGTTTTTAATTCATCGTTAATAAATAGATTAAACAAAAACTTTATCTATTATGTTACCGAACCCTGTTATAATGAGAGTTCGAAGCCCTCCAAGCTTTTTATTTCAGTTGTCGAACCCATTTAGTTAATTGGACAAAGCCTTCTGAACTCATAATTTTCCTAATGAAAATTTGACTTAAATAATATCATATATAACTAATGAATCAGTTAAATCATACTATTAACAAAACCTACAATCCAACAAAAAAGATGTTATTTGAAAAACTTGAGTATCTGTTTTGTAACAAAATTCGGTCTTTCTTCTGGAATAAAGTGTCCTGTATATGGTAATGTTATTCCTGTAACATTATTTGCAACTTTTTGAAATGAAGCTGTAGTCATGTTGCCTAAGGCTGCTTCTCCACCTATTGTCAATATTGGCATACCTAGTTTTTGTTTAGCATACTCTTTGTTTTGTTGTGCATCTTCAAAGATTGCTCTGTAGTATTCAAAACCAGCACGCAATGCACCGGGTTTGGAATATTGTTCAATGTACTCTTCTCTATCTTCTGATGTTATTGCAGATTGATTGTAAGAGTAATGATCATAAAACCAATTAAGGTAGATGTCCTCTCGTCCATCAATCAATTTCTCTGGTAGATCCCTTACTGCATGAAATGAAGGATGCCATATTCCATTTGGTGAAAAGTTTGCTGCTTCTTCAACTCCAAATCCAGGTAATAGAGTATCAAGTATCACCATTTTTTGTATATCTTCGGGATATGCAGCTGCATAAGAATATGCAACTGGTCCTCCCCAATCATGAGCTACAATGTAAATTTTACTATATCCTAGTTTCTTTACTAATTGATAGATATCTTCTGCAATGGTTTTCTTGTCATATCCTGTTTGTGGCTTTTCTGAATCCCCTAGACCTCTCATATCTGGAGCTATTACTGTATAGTTGTTAGCTATTAATTCAGGAATAATATTCCTCCATTCATACCACGTCTGAGGCCATCCATGCAATAAAACAATTGGATCTCCTTTACCGCCTATTATATAATGCATATTAAATCCATTGATCATGGTTTTATAATGAGTATAGTTTAGTTTTTCGTTACTATCTAAAGAGTTAGTATTTTGTTGTGCAAAAGTTAAAGGAATAGAAGATGTAGACATCACAGATCCTATTGATAATATAAAAAGAACAAATATTATAATTATTGCTATATTTTCATTTAGTCTATTCATTAGTTATATCTCACCTATACAAAATCTATGTCTTTGAGACGGTCAAATTCTCAAGTCTTTTAATATGCCAATCCCATCCTTTGTTATGATCATCATATTGTAATCTATCTGCATTTGTAAAACCACTGTGAATTAAAGTTAATTTTGTTTTATCCTTATCTAGTTGCTCAAGCTTCCAGGTAACAATAGTATCTTTATTATATTCAGGTCTCGTCATAAAATTCCAAGTATAAGATAGTTCTCTATTTGGTATTAATGTAATAATTGTTCCCACAATTTCATGGTCTTTATCTTGTTTTGTGTATTCTTTTAAAAATCTAAAAAATATTTTTCCTCCAACCTTTGGTTCTATTGTTGTAATATTAGGAAACCATTGAGTTAATTGTTCTGGAGTAATTAGAGCAGAGTATACTTTCTCGACTGATGTATTTATTACTATTTCTTTTTTAATTGTATCATACTTATCATTCATTTCTTTTTCTTTTCCTCTTTACTTTCTACAAACTCTTTAAGGCCTTCAAGATTATGTCCCCACATTTTATCAAAAAATTCTTTTATTTCTAGAGTTTTTTTAGGATTTATAGAGTATCTTTTTTTCTGTCCTTCTCTAGTTTCTTTGATGAGATCTGCGTCTTTTAAAATTCTTAAATTTGTGGATACTGCAGCAAAGGTAGTATCAAAATGCTTTGCTAATTCTGAAGGAAACATATCATGTTCCCTGAGCAATAATAAAATCTGTCTTCTGTTATCTTCCGCTAGCGCTTTCCAAACAGAACCTGTCATTATCATTATATAATAATTAAAGAATAATTTAAATGTTTAAATATTCCATATATTATATAATGTGTGTGTATTTAACATCTATAAAACAACACAATATGAATAAGACTTTAGTTTTAAATGAGCTGACTAACTATTGTAGAAAACTTGAAAATAAAGAAAAGGAGATGTTGCAAAAACAATGACTTACATTTTAGATAATCACAAAGTTGTTTCTGAAAGTGAATGGATAGAAGCTCGGAAAGAACTACTTAAAAAAGAAAAAGAATTTACTGTATTACGTGACCAACTTAGTCAACAACGACGAGATCTACCTTGGGTTCAGGTCAATAAAGAATATGTCTTTGATGGACCAAATGGAAAACAAACATTGTCAGAGCTTTTTGATGGACGAAGCCAGCTAATAGTATATCATTTGATGTATGATCCTACATGGGATGCAGCATGTCCGTCATGTTCTTTTTGGGCAGACAATTTTAATGACATAAATGTACATTTGAACCAAAGAGATGTGACCATGATAGCAATTTCTAAAGCGCCTTATAGTAAGATAGATGCATATAAGAAGCGGATGGATTGGAATTTTAAGTGGGTTTCTTCTTTTGACACAGATTTTAACCATGATTATTATGTATCATTTACATCAGAAGAACTAGAAAAGAAAAAAGGTTTCTACAATTTTACCATTCAGGATCCAACTGTTTCAGAACTGCCTGGGGTGAGTGTCTTTTACAAAGATCCATCAGGTAAAATATTTCACACATATTCTGCTTATGCACGTGGAATAGACATATTGAATAATACATACAACTATCTTGATCTAGTTCCAAAGGGACGGGACGAGGATGGTTATGACTTTCCTATGGCGTGGGTTCGTCGTCATGATGAATATAACAGAAAATAATGTCTAAAAGAAAAAACACAATAGGATCAAAATTCAACCACAAATAATATTGTATACAAAACAATATTTCCAAAGATTTCAATATCGCAAAGATAAATAGATTGGATGTTTATGGAAATCCAAGTGAGGAATTGCAAAAGGTAATGACAAGTTTTGATTCACAAACTTTCAACCTGTCCACTGGATTCAGTCGTTAAGTGTTGGATCATCTCTTCAGGACTTTCTAAAGTAAACGTCTTTTACAGGAACAAATCAACTTCCCTTTTTCATTTTATATAGCCTATTACAAATTGTTTAGCGAATGTTCAAATAAGTTACCATGTCAATAAATGCTAGTTTACTGATTCCAATTACATGTCATTCTGAAAGCCCTCCGAGCCCGTATTATATCGGGGTTCATATACATGTTTTCTGCAATAGTAAAAGAGAAATGAGAGACATCTAATGCCACAGAAAACTTGAAACGTTTCTAAAAAAGGTAGAAGAGATTAGCAATGATGTCAATAGGCAGACAGATACAGCATTGACATTGCTGAGATCGTAGGTTCGAGTCTTACCCGGTCCACCTAACCAGAAATGTGTTTAATAAAATTAATTTATTGATAATAAAATTTTTTTATCATAATTTGATTCTAATCATTACAATTACAACTTCCATCCATCGTTAATAGATGTCAACAGAAGAATATTATGGCAATTAAGTAATAAATAGAGAATAAAATTCCTTCCGTAAGAATAAAAGGAATTAGAATAAATCTTCTGAACGGTATAAAAGTTATAAGTAATAACAAATAATGTAGTAAAGATTATTTCCTATCCAGATTTTATTTACCTATTAATTATACATAAAATTATATTATAATTTTTTTCCTCTTTTTAATATCTTAACAATTTTTCTAAAAATATATAATATAATTATAATATAATTCAATAGTTAAATTTGAAATTACTAAATTTATTAGTCATAGTTAGCTTAATCAGTTTTCTTAATATAATCTTAGTTACTGGTTCTCCTTTTAAAAGTTATACAAATTCTTTTGATAATAACAACCTTATTTTTCTAAAAATTTCTCCGATTTATGCCCAAGATGATGGCGGAGGTGACGATGATGGTGATGATGGCGGAGGTGACGATGATGGTGGCTTTGAAGATGATGGTGGCTTTGAAGATGATGGTGGCTTTGAAGATGATGGTGGCTTTGAAGATGATGGTGGCTTTGAAGATGATGGTG
>DASVFI010000174.1:0-4058 GCA_036380115.1 Nitrososphaeraceae archaeon
CACAACAATTAGAAAGAAAACAATTTGTATAATCAAAATTTAACCTATTATCGATTGACCTATATCGAAAAATTATATAATAAATGTAATATTCCTTCTTTAGACTAAATCAACAACAACAATAAAACCAACTTAGTATAAAATTAATATAATACATTAAACTAATATTATTATGGACTTTAAGATCCATTTAATTGTAATTACATTATCGATTTTTGTATTTGCTCTAATTGCAGTAGTAGAGATGCCTAGTACGTTTGAAAATGTACTAGCACAACAACGAGAAGGTAATCAACAATATAGTAGCAGCAGCAGTAGTAGTCAACAAAGTAGTAGCGAAGACGGAGTTAGAGAGTCAGATAGAACACCTGAAGTTCAAGAACAACGTAATAGCCTAGACAGATCTAGTCAACAAATTGAGGAAGACGGGGATAGAGACTTAGATAGAGATAGAACACCTGAAGTTGAAGAATAAGGTGATAATCTAGTAAGTCCTAGTCAACAAAGTGAGTAGATGAAATTCCTAAAGATCAACAATGCAGGGGAGAAGAGGGAGAATGAATCAGCGTTCTAGTATTGAAAGTAGCACTTATGAATTGATAATAATCATAGATACGTTAAAGTAAAAGATCGAGCATTATAATGTAGATAAGTTGGAATTTAGTTATATCAAAAAATTTTATTATTGCTATTTTGATTCATTTCAATGATATTTACTAAATTTGGTAAATTAATAGGATAAAATAAGTATAATAGAACTACAACCTTGGTGATTGCTTCAATCAGTCGAGGCTATTATTTATTTATTTATATAAATAAGTTTTCAATCTACTATTTCACAATTAACATCTTGTAAATCACCTTCCGTTTCAGAATAATCTATAACATTATCTGTACCATCACCACAATTAAAGTAATCTGATCCAAATCCACCTTGTAAAGTATCATCGCCAAAGTCACCAAATAATTTATCGTTTCCAGCTCCTCCACTCAAATAATCGTCATCAGATTGGCCAGCTAGAGTATCGTCATCTTCACCACCAAAGAGTTTGTCTCCTGTTGCTCCTCCTTGCAAAACATCATTTCCAGTATGACCATATAATGTGTCTATATCAATAAGTCCTTTAATTATGTCATTTCCTGATGATCCATTAATAAAATTTTCTCCATTGTCACCAATGATAATATCATCCAAAACAGTTCCAGTTGCATTTCCGGTTCGAAGGTCAACTCCTAAAGGAATTATTTCTCGCGGATCATAAAGTTGAGCTTTAGGTTCTATTTTAGGAGAAACTTCTTCTCTTGGTACTTCTCTTGGTGTAATACTTTTATCAATATCTTTTCCAATACCGGCAAATAAAACATTTGTAGGATATTCTTGTGAATAAATTGAAGCCAAAGGAATGTTAGTTATTAAGGTTATACTCAAAAGTAAAAAAAAAGTAAAATGATATCGTTTTGGTATGATTCTTTGCATTTTCAATATGGGCAATCAAATATTTTATTTATACCATTAGTGACAAATTATATATGAAAAAAATAATAATTTTGTACTTGTAAAATCTTTAATAAGATTACTAATTTATCGTAATTAAAACTATATAAAAATAAAAAATAAGGTTCTGTTAACATAACATACAGTCTCTTACATCTGTGAACTGTTGTCACACCTATTCAATTTATAGTAAATTTTTGCAAAGATTATAGTGAATGATACGACATGTAAATAATACACAAATTATAGACTAAGACATAAATAGACGTTAAATCTTTTAACTAATCTTAACCCTATTCTTGTTCCTGTATCATATTCCCTCACCGCAGCATGATCCCAAACCGAAATTGTATTTGTAATATAGTTCCTAGTATAGTTACATAAGCAACACACTTTTACTATGCCTTATCCTTTATTTTTATTATGGATTAGAAATATGTATTGATAATATAATTAAGTTATTCCTATCTTTAGCTTTTTGCATTTGAAATGTGGTTTATTAGAGGCTACAATAACATCCACTGTGAAAATGAACGATAATAGAGGATTATAGGAAATTGTAGTAAAAGCCGAAAAATAAAACCTTTAATTTAATGATTATAGAATTATTTTGAGATTTGTATTTTCTTTGTTGTTATTCTTTTCTTTATGAGTTTATATCTAACAACAAATTTTTTAAATGTCAAAATACATTAATAAAGATTAGAGGTTCTGATAAAAGAATTAGTTTTACATCAATGGATTCCTAAACAAATAATTATATTAAATCCGATATAGAATAATAAATAGTTTTATCCGTTAGAATTTGTAACTCTAATTTACTTTCTATCATGCAATTTTGGTAGAATTAGTCATAATGATTATAAATTATATTGTAGAAAAATTAACATGAGTAATCCAGAAGATCTTAATATTCCAGAAGAAGCAATAGTAAAACCAGAAGACGAAAGACCCGTTAAAAGAGAAGTTTTACCAGAAGAAGTTCCCAACAAAGACGAAGCTGAATATGAAAATTTAAAGCAAGCTGATTTTGATACTGATGGCGATGATAATCCTGATTGGGATCCTGCAGTATAAATATAATCGTGAGATTCACTTGAAAAAGATATTACTTTATTAAACCAAGTTATTCTCCTCCGTTATCTTAAATTCATTTATTTTAACTATAACAAACAGCGGTTGGTTATAGAAAAATTTGTCTAAAACATATATATAGGATGTTTAATCAGCTTACGTACCTTGCAAGTAAGTAGTAGATCAGAGTATAACGATAGTGAAGATGTAAGATTTGCGGCAATACTTACGGGAAAAGAGGAAGTACCAGAAATAGATACTTATGATACAGGTCTAGCAGTATTTCAGCCTAAAGGTTCTAACAATAACAATCTGAAATTTTCTATTAAAATTGCAGGTATGGATAAAATAAAAAAAGCATGTCTTCATATAGGAAAGCCCCATGAAGATGGAGAAGTTGTGGCCGAATTGTATAAATCTGAAACTCCTCAAGATGAAGTTATAGGGGATTTATGTCATGGAAAATTAAATTCATATGATCTCAAAGGTTCTTTACAAGGAAAAAATATTAATGATTTAGTAACGAAAATGGAAAGAGAAGAAGCCTATGTAAATATTTTAACAGAAGATAATCCAAAGGGAAAAATAAGAGGACAGATTACAAATTTAGCATAATTGTGCTATTTAGCATTATAACAAAAAAATTTGAGTCAGATTTACAAGTCCTCAAAAACAATATGTTTTTTATAAAAGAAATATATTTTTAAATATTATATTTTAACAAATCATTTATTATTTGTCATTATATTTTAAATCAATCAATCTTAATTATAGATACGATTTTAACTAAATTAGAATAAATGGCTTTTATGAAAACTTTATTGCTCCTTCGGCATGCTAAGTCTAGTTTAATTGATCCTACGCTTTCTGATAGTATGCGACCATTAACTTATCAGGGTAAACAAGATGTGTATATAATTGGAAATTTATTAAAAAATAAGAAGTTAATCCCAGATATTATTATTTGTTCAAATGCTAAACGAGCTGTTGATACATCTAAATTGATAGCAGAATATGTCAATTATCATAATGAAATTCATTTATCTAAATTATTGTATCAAACTACTGCTAAAGATTACATAAATGTAGTTAGTGCGATTCCTGATAAAAATAATATGGTTCTATTAGTTGGACATAATCCTATTCTGGAAAATCTTGTAGAAATAATTACAAATGAATTGAGGATAATGAAAACGTGTTCATTAGCTTATATTGTTTTACCTATAAAGAAGTGGCTAGAGATAAAAATTCAGACAAAAGGTAAACTAATTGAAGTATTTGACATTAAAAGCTTAGAATAATGTAGAGTCTTTATAAACATAAAATGATAGTAGTTATGATTATTCTTCAAAGATTAAATTGGTATTATTCTGCTCATTTAACAACTTGTTTATGGAATAGATCCTCTATTAAATAGTATTTCATGATTACCTGTAGAATATCTTCCCGTACAATGTAAATATAATATAAAAATATTTTTTCGAGATAG
>DASVFI010000175.1:0-2565 GCA_036380115.1 Nitrososphaeraceae archaeon
CACACCGTAACTGCTGACGACAGATCATTTGATTCTGGTCCAATATCACCTGGAGATACATTCGATAATACATTTGATTCGAGAGGCGAGTTTGGTTATCATTGCTCAATACATCCATTCATGACAGGTGTGGTTATAGCCCAATAACCCTATTTTTTATTTATACATCTTGTAGGATCTTTTTGCTAATGATTAATAAAATCTTTATTTATCAACTTTATAAATTATTTTGTTAGATTAAATTATAAAAAAAAGAATTCTTGTTATTTTTTATCTCATCTCATATGGATTGCCATCATCATGTTGATCAAGATAAAATTCACCTTCATAATGGTCATAATATCCGCCGTATCTGTCAGGATTATATTCTTCTACTATCGATAGTCCTTGTGGATAATAGTCATTCATAATTGGTGGATATCTGTCTTCTTTTTCTGGTTGATACCCATAGGATCGTTCTTCTTTCTCGTATTCTTCTTTTGGTTCAGCAAAAACATTTATCATCATGGGTGTTGTTGTTGTGGTATTAAGTACCAAAAAAATACTCAACATTATCGTTGCAAAAATGATTACAGAATTTATTATATTCATTTCTTAACTAAGAATAATATTAAAATATTGAATATAAAGTGAGTTCAATTACTTTATATAACAGGGTACCGATTTTTATTATATATCTAAAATGAGTTTATTATTAAATATTATAATGATAGACTTTATTTGTATTTCATTGTTCAGAAATAAAATATAGATAAATGATTCTTAACAGATAAAAAATTATTATTAATTTGGTTATTGACTTTTATATCAATTACAAGTTTGTCTTATGATGTTATAGTTATATATTTGTAATTATCCATTATGTTATGAGTAATGATAAAGATCCTAGTACATCTTCACATGCTAAAGAAATAAGTTCTAATGGAAGTAATAAATCGGAAGTCAAGTCTGAAAAATATGAACCAAAAGAAATAGAAGGTCATCATATTTCAAAAGATGATCTTCCTTCTTTTAAAAAAATACTAGTTACTGACGATGGAAAAGATATATCAAATAAAGCACTTAATTATGCTGTCTCTTTATCTAATTCCACTGGAGCAGAATTATTTATTCTTCGTATATTACATGACGTTGAAAAATTTGGAAATATTTCCTTAGAAGGCTCTCATGAGAAATCACAAATGGATAATCAACAAGACTATCATAGAAAGATCAAAGGTGACGTAATAGATGCTATGGAAGAAAAAATAAAGAAATGCCAAGAGGCTGGATGTAAAAATAAAGTTTCTTATAAATTTCTGACTGGTAATGTAGTTGATGAAATAGTGAACGAAATTCATAAGAATAACTATGATTTGATCGTTATGGTAACATCTCATATAGATTCATGGTTTAGCTCATTATTTAGTGATGTCAGAAAAATAATTAATCATATTAGTAAACCTGTTTTGATAGTACAATAAGTTCAAATTATTTTTTATCAAACTATAATAACATATTGTAATAAGGTGTATTCTACATAAGTTTCTAAATCATCTTATATTATTATTAATTTTGAAATAAATTAAGCATTAATAAAAGGATTATAAGATTTTTTATTATTCAAAGATATTAGAAATAAGAGTAATGATAGCTAGAATGAGAATACCATGGTAAATACAAAGATCACAAAAATATAAAAAAATAAAAAAATACAAACATGGATAGATGTCATCTATGTTATAGTTATGTTAGAGTAAATCTCTGTTATATCTTATTACTACGGCAATAGACTCTTGTTTTAGCACCGCTATAGGTATTAATCACTCCTAGATCTATCTCTTACATCAATTTCAATATCTCCCTATTCATGTTTCATAATTTATTAAATTTACAAGACATCTGAATCATATTTGATAAAGAGTAAGGCCTAAGTAAGTCTCTGTCTGTTATTGATGTAATTATAAATATATTTCTTTCAATTATACAAATAAATCAAGAGAATATACATAAACAAATATGACTATACACTAGTCATTAATACATACGCTTATATACCTTAGTAACGTATATATATACATGTCAACGACAAAAGAAGCAAAAATAAACGAAAATATAGCTGTAAATGAACCAGATTTTAATGAAAAATATACAACTAAATTTAATAAAGACAATAATAATTTCAATGAAAGGATAAATAACAACTTAAATCAACAACAAGATGCAATAAACAAGACACTTGACAATACCTTACATAATGTAAAAAGAAGTACTGATGAAGCTAGACGAGAAATTCCACAATATACACAGCGTATTGCTGAATATCAAGAAAAAACTATTCAAACTATAAAAGATATTGCTTCTGACGTTATTGAAGCACAAAAACAAGTAGTAGACTCTTTTCAATCACAACAACAACAACAACAACAAGTAAACGGAAATAGTAGTAATGGCATAAACTTCTATAATGGCTTATGGAATTTGTATAACCCACAAAGAATTGCTGAAAATAATGCAGCAATGGTAAACAACTTTACACGTTATCTGTTAAATGCTAGCAATCTAATAAACAATGCTCTAGCATCT
>DASVFI010000176.1:0-42509 GCA_036380115.1 Nitrososphaeraceae archaeon
TTCTCTAGGCCACACAAAGGCTACAGTTGAGAATATTAGAACTTCAAAAGAATTTGGAGTTAACTTGTGTGCAAGTGATCAATCGATATTAGCTAGTGTAGCAGGTGGTTATACCGGTAGTATGTATGACAAGGTCAATGCCTTTACCTTCTTCTTAAATTACCTTAGAAAATGGAGCAAACTTTTAGTAGATATAGAGAAATACAATAACAATATTTCATAGCCAAAAAATAATATTTTTAATTAATTCATAGACTTGTTAATAACCAATTCTTCTTTTTCATTATTCTCTAACTCGTTATAAATATTAAGAGCATGCTCAAGGCAACTATAATGCAGTATTGGTTCTTCAAAGCCTCTATCTTTGTTTTTATATTCATTTACACATGCTCTTGCTGGTTTTTCACCACACACTTCACAAGAGTTGTGTTCTAATTCATAATGCAACAACATTTTTTTATTTTCTCACTTTATGACATATAATACAAAATTGATATTAAAATATTGAGTATTGAATACAACTTTTTCCATAAAAATTCTAAAATAATAAATATATCTCGGGAACTCCATTTACTACTTTGACAAATATAACAAGATCACTTATTTTGGGAATTAATACATTGTTGATATTAGGACTGACAACAGCTGCTATTAATAATTCTCAATCTCTCTTTGATGACAACAATCGTCTTATGGTTTATGCGCAAGAATTTATGGGAATTCCTTCTGACGGATTTAGTATGGCACCACAACAACCACAACAGCCAGGCGAATATGCTGGAGGAACAATCGCAAGTATACAAAACGATGAAAATGGTATACCTGCATGGCTGCTTTCTGGAGCATGGAATGGCGCTATAATCAATATGGAGAAAGAAGAATCAAAAGCAAATACAATTCCTTCTAATTCAATTAACACCAATACTGATAATAATCTTCCAACTGTTATTTTTGAAGCAAATTTTGATATGGTTTTGTTAAATGGATCTGCATTACATCAACATAGTATCTATAACTTTACAGTTACAGACGTTTCAAAGATAGATGATAAAAATTATCAAGTCAATGGAACGGCTACAGTAACCATGAAAGATGGGCCCGTAAATAATGTTCCACTTAGTATAAAGGCAATGAATAATAACGTCATAAGTATTTTGGTTGATCCATCTAAGATAAATAATCTTCCTAGATTTATTTCTTCATTAGGCTTATCTCACTTTGGAAATACACCAATATATGGACTAATTGATCAGGATATAGTTATAAAGAAATAGATTTCAATAATAGACACAAATAAAGAAGATTATGTGTTCAGTAGATTTATCTACTGGAATAATTTTTTTCTTTTAATATATTGGAATGATATAAAGCTATTGACATTAAGAAGGATATATTCTAATTGGGATTGTAGAATACCAACAAGCAGAATTGTTAACTTAGCTTTGAAAACATAGCTTTAAAGATTTTTCTTTAATTTTGATTCAAATATTTTACAATAATTTCCACCCATTTTCTTCTCTATTATAGAAGCAATTCTAAATGAAGGAATTGTTCGACCCATTTCTTCCTTGCAAAGTTAAGGTCAGTAGAATATATTCCATAAAACATTAAAGGAGAGAAGGAATGGCAACAGAAGAAAAATCTAGTCTGCCGTTAATTAACCACTTTGATATATTATTTAGACATTAAATTTCATATAATTATTATCTATATTAACAAAAAATGAAAAGGTTATTTTCTGTTATAATTACAATAGTCGTTATTATTAGTCTTATTTTATTTATACAACCTAATATTCACAAGATTGTAAATGCGCAGAGCGAGGAAAATGAAATTAGAGAAAATACTTTATATATATTAAAGAAAGCTATTGCAGCTATTACGAAAATATCAGAATCTATGAAAAATGCTTCAGAATTAATTACAAATCCTAATGAAACTAAGAAAGGAGATCAAGACAAAGGTTCAACTACATTAGAAGAACAATTAAGATTAGCTCAAGAAGAATTAAGAGTAAATTCTCTCCATGATAGTAGTAGTAGTAGTAAATTAAGAATAGGCGTTGGTTTACCTCCTATTGATTTTTCTAAAATTTTGAAGAGTCAAACACTTATTGAAGTGGAATATCAAAGTGCATATTCTGTAGTCTTGAGGGGGAACGAAGAAACTTTACTATTATTAAATGGAACGTTAGCACCATTCTGGTATTCTATAGATATAGTAAAAAAACATGGCTATCAACTCAAGGAAATTATAGAATCAGGAATGGGAAGTAAAGGAAATCCTACTAGATTTTATGCACTCTTGGAAAAATAATACTATTGAAAATGGTATTTCAGAATTGAATTAGATTTAAGCAGATTCAAATGGTGAAACTTGTCGCCTTCTCTTCTATATAGATTAAACTTCTAAATATATACAAATCAGAACTATGGTTAATATAAAATTCTTACCCTCTTTTTAAATCGTATGTAAAATATGACAACAAAAATCTAATTTACTTATAAAGAAATAACATGTTATAATAAGAGTAGTTTTTCCTATTGGTAACAGGTCATTAACGTACCAACAAAGAGGTATTTAAGAAATCAGACACCATTAGCAAATTAACACTATAAATTTAAATATTTATTATATTCAATCAAAAATTTTAAATGGATCGGTATCTAATTATTTGATGTATTTAATATATAATCAGATCAGATTTTTTTTCAAACGGAATTTAGCATTTTCGACGAACCAAAAAATTTAGGTCAAAATCCGTTGACACATATACGGTTGAACGCCAATGAATAACTTTATAATAGACTTTGAAAACCTCTTTAAATTGTTATTAGGTGGATAACTTTGCCATCACGATTTACAATTATAGATGCTCCCTCAATTCTAGGATTACGACCGACTGGAGTAGAATATCTACCAGAAGCACTGAAAGCAGCAGGTCTGATGAATAGGTTAAATGCCGATTATGCAGGGCGAGTTTCTCCTTTGCCTTATAATTCAGAGAGGGACAAAGTAACGCTTCTACTAAATCCGGAATCCATCAAAACTTTTTCACTACAACTTGCAGACCAAGTTTCTTCTGTGATTCGTAGCAGGCGATACCCAATTGTACTAGGAGGTGATTGTAGCATCCTGATTGGAAATCTTCTAGCCCTACGGCGTTTGGGAAGGTATGGATTATTCTTCATAGACGGCCACGCTGATTTTTATCAACCCGAAGCATCTTTAACAGGAGAGGTTGCAGATATGGATCTTGCAATTGTATCTGGTCGAGGACCGGATGTACTTACTAATATCGATGGTCTTAAACCACTTGTACGAGATCAAGACATAATTCTATTTGGATACCGTGACAGAGAACAAGCCTCAAGTTTTGGAAGTCAAGATGTTCGAAATACCGACATTTATTCATTTGATCTTACATACGTGAAAGAACTAGGAATAACAGCTGCTGCATCAGAGGCTGTCAAGAAGCTTTTGCAGGATGAACTTTGTGGATTTTGGATCCATATCGATGCTGATGTATTGGATGACTCAATCATGCCAGCAGTAGATTATCGTCTAAAGGGTGGTTTAAGTTTCTCTGAGCTAACCGATCTTTTGAAAATCATAGATGCCTCAGGTCGCAGTATTGGAATGGATATTACTATATTCAATCCCAATCTTGATTCGGATGGTTCAATAGCTCCCAGATTCGTTTCGAGTGTAATAGAAGGTATATCACAAAATAGTCAAGTTAATATTTTATGAACATAAAGAATTGTAGAATAGAACATAATAAATTCTTGTATATTATTACAAGATGAGCTTGTTTTAACAGATGGAGGTCATATGAAAAATTTGTTACTAAATACTTATCAAAGATCAAAAATAAATGAAGAAATTGAAGTTACCAAGTTCATCTATACAAAGCCTATACAGTCTATGTGACTAAACTCTTTGATTACATTGACCCATGAGCAATAAGATCCATAAATTGTTGATAACTCCGTTTACAAACTTTATCAGTCATCATCTTTGCAATCACTTCATCTTTATGTTTTTTGTCTTTGTAGTAAAATATCTCTACCCACACTCCTCATCCTCGCTAGCTGAAACGGTTTTGGCGATGTTAGTAATTCCATAACGTTCTCGGTGCTGCTGAGTTGAAATATACCCCGTGTAGAAACCTATTTCTATTCTGATTTATTCTGATTAAAAATACCTAGCAAAAAAATTATAAAATTTTTTATATTATAAAATAAAATATTTTACAATTTTCTATAAACTTTATTTCTTTAATATTTTGAACTACAAAATTGTGTAAAGTCAGTTGACACTTCCTCTGAGCACACTGCAACAACAGCTAGACACCATTACGCCTAATTACAAATTTTTTTCCAAGAAAAATTCTGCTGCCCTATAAGAACTCCTAACAAGTGGACCCGAGGCTACATAAACAAATCCCGTTTTTTCTGCAATTTCCCTAAACCAATTAAATTTTTCTGGAGCAATAAATTCGACAAGTGGTAAATGCTTAGGAGTTGGTTGAAGATATTGACCTAAAGTCAATATACTTACTCCAACTGATCTGAGATCCTTTATTGTCTGAATAACTTCTTCTTCTGATTCTCCAAGACCTAGCATTATAGAAGATTTTGTATAAATCAATGAATTAATATCCTTAATTTTTTTTAGAACTAGAAGTGATTGTTCGTATGAAGCTCTGGCATCTCTAACTTTAGGAGTAAGCCTAGGTACGGTTTCGATGTTGTGACTTATGACTTCTGGTTCAGATTTAACTATCTCTTTTATCGAGCTGTCATCTCCCCTGAAGTCTGGGATTAGCGATTCTACTATTGTTGTGGGGCATAAAAGTTTTATTGCTTTGACTGTCTTTGCAATGTGTTCGGCTCCTCCATCCTCTAAATCGTCTCTGCATACTGAAGTAATTACTACATATCTTAATTTCCATTCTTTAATTGCCTTAGCGACTCTTTCTGGTTCACCTGCATCAAGCAAAGATGGTTTACCACTATTAACAGCACAAAACCTACATCCCCTACTACATATGTCTCCCATGATCATAATTGTAGCCGTGCCTGTTCCCCAGCACTCGGATATATTAGGACATCTTGCTTCTTCACAGACGGTATGAAGATTTAGCAACCTAAGTGATTGTTTAACCTTTGTATAATTTTCTCCTGCAGGAGCTTTTACTCTAAGCCACGATGGTTTTCTTATTAGTTCCATTTGTACTTTTAACTACCTACAATATCCGTTATAATAAAAGTTAATACTCATCAATTATATTTGTTGGCTTATCTATAATGAAAACACCTTTTTATGATATTCATACATCCTTTGGAGCAAAAATGCTAAACTTTCACGGATGGGAAATGCCTCTACACTATTCTTCAGGAATAATCAATGAGCATCTCAATACTAGAACAAATGTTAGTTTATTTGATGTCTCACATATGGGGCGCTTTGAAGTTAAAGGCACCGATGCTTATGATTGTCTACAAACTTTAGTTACTAATGACGTATCAAAATTAGACAACAATATGGCATTATATTCTCCTATATGTTATGATAATGGTAGAATAATAGATGATTTAATCATATACATGATTAATAGGGAAAAATTCCTTATCGTGGTTAATGCTTCAAATAGAGAAAAGGATTTAGAATGGATTATTAAGCATTCGAAATCAGCAACTATTGTTGAAGATATCAGTGATAAAATTGCTCTTCTAGCACTCCAGGGTCCTCTTGCTCAAAATCTTCTAGAGAAAGCAGCAATCGTTGATGTAAACCTGAATCAGTTAAAACCATTTCATTTTATTATCACAAATATTTTTGGAATAGAATGTATAATATCAAGGACAGGTTATACAGGAGAAGATGGTTTTGAGCTATTCTTTGATTCTTCAAAAATAGACATTTGGAATAAGCTCGTACATTTAGGTTCCACATTTAATATTAAACCAGCTGGTTTGGGAGCCAGAGATACACTCAGACTAGAGGCTGGTTTGATGCTCTATGGAAATGACATGGATGAAAATACTACTCCTTTAGAGGTCCCGCTTAAGTGGACAGTAAAATTTGAAAAGAAAGAGTTCATTGGAAAAAAAGCTTTGGCAACCCAGCAGATAAATAGAAAGCTCGTTGGATTCGAGGTTCTAGAAAAAAGGGTAGCTAGACATGGAAATGAAGTATTAATGAATAACCAAAAGGTAGGTTTTGTGACAAGTGGAAGCTTTTCACCAACTTTAAAAAAGTCTATTGGCTTTTGTTTTGTACCAACGTACGTATTGCCCGATCAATTAATTGAAATTAATATTGGAGGTAAATTGTATAAAGCAAAAGTTCTTAGTAGTACACGATTCTATAAGCGAAAATAAAAAATTTTTATGGCTTGCATAACATTAAAAATAGATCTTTGTGATTGAGAATATAAGATTTGCAAAAGAACACGAATGGATTGTAATCAAGGAAGGAATAGCTATTATGGGAATCTCAGACTTTGCTCAGAGACAACTTGGCGATATAGTTTCCATAGAGTTGCCTAAGGTTGGTAGTATATTTAGACATATGCAATCAATAGCTATAATTGATTCTGTAAAGGCTTCTTCTGATATATATTGTGCTATGAGTGGGGAAGTTGTAGAGGTTAACGAGGAGTTGCTTGAGCATCCTGAGTGGATAAATCAATCTCCATATGAATTAGGTTGGATTGTAAAATTAAAACCATCAAATATGGAGGAATTTAACAATTTGATGACAAATGAGCAATATAACAAATTCATTGGCGAAATAGAATAAGAGGAAGAAAAATGAATTACTCACCAATAACTGAAAATGATAGAGAAGAGATGTTAAAACGAATTGGAGTAAGATCGATAAATGATTTAATCATGGATTTAAAGCCGCCTCTTAATGAGAAACTGGATCTCTCTAAGCCAATGAGCGAGCTTCAACTCTTGGAACATATGAGAAATATATCACAAAAGAATAAGATCATGAAATACTTTATTGGGGCTGGATCTTACAATCATTATATTCCGTCTGCAGTAAACCATTTGATAATGAGGGGAGAATTCCTTACAGGATATACCCCCTACCAAGCAGAAATGAACCAAGGAACTTTACATACCATGTACGAATTCCAATCATTCATATGCCTTCTTACAGGCATGGATATAGCTAATGCTTCTATGTATGAAGGTTCATCTGCATTGGCAGAAGCCGTATTGCTCTCTTCATCTTATAATGGAAGGAATTGCATTTTCATAAAGAATGGACTTAATCCTCGGTATTTGGAAGTTTTAAAAACATATTGTGAAGGAGCAGATCTCAAAATTGTAAATGAGATTGATCATAATACAGCTTGCGTGATTGCTCAGAACCCTGATTTCTATGGAAATATTGAGAATTTACAGTACATGTCAGAACAGGCACATAAAGTGGGTGCACTCTTTATTACTTGTGTTGTCGAGCCAACCTCTCTTGCAATATTAGAACCACCAGGAACTTATGGTGCAGATATAGTAGTCGGTGAAGGACAGTCCTTTGGTATTCCAGTAAACTTCGGAGGCCCATACCTTGGATTTATGGCAGTTAAGAATTTCTTATTAAAGAAAATTCCAGGAAGAATTTGTGGAATGACTACAGATTCAAAAGGAAATAAAGGCTTTGTGTTGACTTTTCAAGCGCGGGAACAACATATAAGGAGAGAAAGAGCTACGAGCAACATAACAACAAATGTGGCACTAATGGCCATAGCTTCGACTATTTATTTGGCACTTATGGGCAGAAATGGATTAATCAATGTTGCTAAACTCTCTTATAGTAGAGCACACTTATTGCATAACAAATTGAAGAGCCTCGGCTTCGAAGCTTTGAACAAAAAACCATTTTACAACGAATTCAACATGAAGGCGCCTTCGGGGTCTTTGGAAAATATTTCTTCAAACTTACTTAAAAATGGAATTCTTGGTGGTCTTAATTTAGGTGAAGATAATATATTAATTTCCTGTACTGAAATGAATACAGTTCAAGATATAGAATCATATGCTTCAATAATAAAGGAGACAACGATAACAAAATGAAGCTAATATTTGAATACGAAGAAGAGACTACAGAACATGTACCCGATGTTGACGATAAAGAAGAGAGGAGAAGAGAAGGAGGAGGAGGAGGAGAAGCAGTAGAGGACATTACAATTGAACTGCCAAAAGATCTGATCCGAAAAGAGCTTGCTCTTCCAAATGTGAGTGAGATCAATGTTGTTAGACACTACACTAACATATCAAGAATGAATTTTGGAGTTGATCTTGGATTTTATCCATTAGGTTCTTGTACAATGAAGTACAATCCTAAGATAAACGAAGATATCGCGAGACTAGATGGATTTAAGGATTTACATCCTCTTTCTCATGAAAGTTGTATTCAAGGATCACTACAATTGATGTGGGAATTGGAGCAAGACTTGAAGAAAATTACAGGTATGGACGCTTTTTCATTGCAACCTGCAGCTGGAGCACAGGGTGAACTTTTAGGTGTTATGATGACAAAGGCTTACTATAAACAAAAGAATGAAAAAAGAAAGAAGATAATCATTCCTGATTCTGCTCATGGCACAAATGCTGCTACTTCAGCCATGTGTAAGTTTGAAACTTTAACTATCCCCTCTGACTCGCGTGGCAATATGGATATTTACAAATTCAAGGAATCACTTAAAGATGACGTGGCGCTTGTTATGTTAACAAATCCTAACACCCTTGGACTTTTTGAGGAAAATATTCTAGAGATTAGTGATCTTGCGCATACCAATGGGACATTGATGTATTGTGATGGAGCAAACATGAATGCACTATTGGGAATAACTAGGCCAAGTGACCAAAGATTTGATATGATTCACTTGAACTTGCACAAGACCTTTTCAACTCCTCATGGTGGCGGAGGGCCTGGATCAGGGGTATTGGGAGTAAAATCCTTTTTGGCAGAGTATTTACCAATACCGCGAGTAATAAAACAACAAGACAGCAAGTTTGTCCTAGATTATACTAAACAAAAAACTGTAGGAACGGTTAGGTATTCTTATGGAAATTTTGGAATGCTGGTCAGGGCTTATTGTTATATTAAATCTTGTGGCTCAAATATAAGAAAGGTGTCTGAGCATGCGATATTGAATGCCAACTATCTTCTCAGCTTGTTAAAGGATGATTATGAACTTCCTTACAATCGTAGATGTACTCATGAGTTTGTCTTATCTTCTAGGAAGTTTGGTGAAAAGAGCGCTTTGAATATTGCTAAGAGACTTTTGGATTATGGTTTTCATCCACCAACTATTTACTTTCCTCTAATTGTTCGTGAAGCATTAATGATTGAACCTACGGAAACAGAAAATAAAGAAACATTGGATAGATTTGCAGCAGCATTAAGAAGCATAGCAAATGAGATAAAAGAAAATCCAGATATTGTCAAAGGAGCTCCATATACAAAATCAGTTGGGAGATTAGACGAAGTTGCAGCAGCACGAAAACCTAATTTAAGGTGGACTGCTCTTTCACAATCGGATGGAAAAGAAGATAATGAGAAAAAATTGTGTGTTGAAAAATCTGTGAGAAATAGTAGTAGTAATGATTAATGAAAAAGGCACATAACATATACAAATCAAAAAAATTGATCAAGGTTTCGCTTGAATATAATGAAGATAGTAAAATAATTAACTCGATAACAATAACCGGAGATTTTTTTCTTTATCCAGAAGAAACTTTGGACGAACTTGAGGCCAGTCTTATTGGTACAAAATTAGAAAGAGATGCTATTAAGCAAAAGATCGAGAAATGTTTGAATGGCTCTGAAGCCTTTGGTTTTGATTCAGAATCTATGACAGATGCAATTCTTGGCTGCTTCAAGGAAGAACAAGATTAGGAAAGGAAGGAAGGAAGAAAAGAGGCGGGGAAACTATGAGTTTTAAGTTTAGCAAAATCAGAACTTTAGAAACAGGATATAATTCAGGACCATGGAATATGGCTCTTGATGAGGTTTTAATGAATTGTATAAATTATCATAATATGCCAATTTTAAGAATTTATGGCTGGCAACCACCAACTGTGTCAATAGGATACTTTCAGAGCCTGGATGAAGAAGTGGATATAAAAAGATGCAGGCAGATGGGTATCGATGTTGTCAGGCGAATAACAGGAGGTGGAGCAGTATTGCATGAATCTGAATTGACTTATTCATTCATTACAAATGCTTATCCAAAAAATATAATGGAATCTTACAACTTGATATGTGACGCAATAGTGATATGCGTAAATAAGCTTGGTTTTAATGCAAAATTTGCTCCATTAAATGATATAATTGTCAATGGCAAAAAAGTGTCTGGGAATGCTCAAACTAGGAAGAAAGACACACTACTGCATCATGGAACAATATTATTAAATGTTAATCTTGAGAAGATGTTCTCGGTGTTAAAGGTTCCATCAGAAAAAGTCAAGGATAAGATGATCGATGATGCAAAAGGAAGAGTAACGGGATTGAATAAGACATTCGAACAGGTAGCATACAATCTAAAAGAATCATTTAGTGAAAAATTCGGTGCTGAGATTATTGTTGATGATTTAACTATCAAAGAAGAGGAAAGTACCAAAAAGTTGGCTAAGGAGAAGTATAGTTCAGATCAATGGAATCGGAAAAAGTAAACTGACTTGTTAAAAGGCTTATTTGTCAAGCATTTGGAAGTTACGTAGACGGATATATATGTATGATATAGTAGTCATAGGAGGAGGTCCTGGTGGTTATGCCTGTGCCATTAGAGCAGCACAACTTGGTGGTAATGTGTGCCTAATTGAAAAGAATGGATTAGGTGGAACTTGTACTCAAAGAGGATGCATTCCTACTAAGTATCTTCACTCGTTAGGAGATATAATGAGAAGAGCAAATGGTGCAAAGAAAAATGGTTTAAATATTCAAATTGAATTGAACTATAAACTTCTAAAGTCTAGGATGGAGGCTACAGTTTCCAGACTTGCGTCAGGGATAAAACTTCTTCTTAAAAGTAATAATGTTAATCTATTAGAAGGTCAAGCACATATAGTATCAGCAAATAAAGTGGCAGTCAATAACAATATAATAGAAACAAAAAATATTGTTATTGCTACTGGAAGCTATCCTGTTTGTTTGCCAGGTTATGAATTTGGAGAGAATATACTATCGACTACTTCAATTCTAGAATTAGAAGATCTCCCTAAATCTATTACTATTATAGGAGGTGGATATAGTGGATGTGAATTTGCTTCTATCTTGAATGCTCTAGGATGTAAGGTATCTTTAATCGAGGCTGAAAATCATCTATTACCTTTTCAAATACAAGAAATCGGAGATGCAATTGAGAAATATATGAGGCTAGATGGAGTCAATGTAATGACACAATCAAGAGTAGAAAAAATCACTGACAACATAGCTTTTGTTAATGGAGAAAAAATTGTAGCAGAAAAGATACTCGTTTGTGTGGGCAGAAGACCAAATATAAATCCTAATGAACTAAATAATATTGGAATAAAATTCAACCAACAGGGCATTTATGTACATGAAAAAATGCAGACCAACATTCACAATGTGTATGCGATTGGTGATGTAACAGGTCTGTACGAGCTTGCACATGTAGCCTCACGGCAAGGTGAGGTTGCCGCTGAAAATATAATGGGAATAAAAGAGAACAATAAAATCGATTATCAATCTTTACCTGTATGTGTATTCACTTATCCAGAAGTTGCTTACGTAGGGGATTTAACAGGAAGGACTGGAGAATTTCCACTTGCAGCAAGTGCAAAGGCAAATTGTTTGGGAGATACAAGAGGCCTTATTAAAGTCTTTGAAAAGGAAAGAAAACTTGTGGGAACCTATATTATTGCACCGCATGCAGGTGAGATAATAGGTGAAGCTGCCCTAGCAATCAAAATGAAACTAAGCCTTAAAGATATACTCCATACTATACATGCTCATCCTACCCTTCCAGAGTCATTTGCAGAAGCTATAGGAGACATTAATAATCAAGCCATCCATCTTCCAGCAAAGAAGAAGGATCAAATTCGTAAATTCGTTGATCCTTACTAGTATGGTACCATTAGAGAAAAATGTGTTGGCATCTATAAATCATAAAAATGTTCGATACTGGTCTATAGAAACTTGTGCATTATGCAAAAATATGCAAAAATATGACTAAATTGGCAAGGTGTAAAGATTTTCTCGCTTTACTAAATTTGCGAATATAGTTTTATCTGAAAATTTACATTATTATCGCTATTGATAATTTCATTAAAAAATAATAGTGATAAAATATTAAAAATACGTTCTATTTTATCGTGGTATAAATAAAGTAAATATTTTCATCCAATCCAAAACATACATCATCATTAATGTTGTAGCCAATACGGATCCTATAAAAATAATTATCCAATGTCTAATGTGTCCAAAAGTGATTCTTTTTTTTAGTTGAAAGTATAAAAGAATCCAACTTGCTATCCATATAAGATGACTATAAAGAAATATCCCGCCATATTGACCCAGTAGAATATGTGGAACAAGCCATTCATTAAATGGAAATGTATGACGGATGGCAGTGAGGATTCCGATAGAAATTATAGATATTGAACATGCAATAAATGCAGCAGCAATACTGCCTGAAACTCCGTAAACAGATGCACCTATTGAGTTTATTCTTGTTTTACTTTCCATTTTATTTTCAACCTTGCACAGATGCAATCTTTGTTGGAACTATGCCCATAAATGAAATGAATAAAGCATAGACTATTGCCAAGAATGTCAAAATGATCAAAGCATTCTTTAAAGCATTATTTATGAATATTTTTTCTTTGAAATACCATGTTATGTAAGTTATAAGTCCAGTCCACATAGTCCCTATTAATCCTGCATACTCCATAGTTTCAAACATTGGAGAATGTGCCAAAGGAAATATTTGTTTAATTTTTGATTTTGCGCTATCAACATCAACAGATCGGTATTCTATATATCCTATTGTTCCAGTTATTTCTATAATAAATACTGATATCAAGGCAGTCAACGTTGATATTTTTGCTAACAGTACTGCATCTTTCTTTTGATACTCTATATTTGCAAAATAAAGTAATCCTATAAAAATTGAACCTGTGACTAGAGCCAATACTATGTAAAAGTCATGTATAAGCATAATTGCTTCTATTTGTTTGCCTAAATTCTGACCTATGGAAATTATCCCAAAAGAAGTAAAAAATATTCCAATCAAAACGAAGGTCAAAAAGAATTTTGTTCTAGAATACGTATCATTAATCAAGTACATTGTTTTCTTGCCCCCAAAATGTTCTAGACATTGTTTAGTTATTTTTTAAAAAGTATTTAATTATAATGAAGAATAGTTATGATAAATTTAGTTATAAAATAAGCTCATAGAACTGAAATTTAGTTAGTTAATTATCAGAACTACAAATTGTTTCAAAATCAGTTCACTGTCCTCCGAGCCAGTTAACCATTTGGTTCATATACTTTTGAAGAGTTTAGAATAAGAGAAGGGAGAAGTTCAGAGAAATGCCTACAAAGTTAAAAGATACAGTAGAAAAGGTTCGTTATACACACTCTGATGGTTTACAATACCTTGCGAACCAAATTTCATATATTATAAGGAACTAATAATGACACAGAAAGGCTATGATAAAAATGGATTAATTTAAGATGTGCTTAATTCTATAATCTACTATTTTGATTGACCAATTCGATATACAAGAGTTCCAACTAATATAGAAATACTTAATATAGTAACTACAAAAAATACATTTGCAGATTGAATTGCTGTGTCTGCTACTACTGCAACTAATATGGCATAAATTACTACTATAAAACCAATCAAAGTAAATAAACCAAACGTTATAAATCTTACATTTGATGATTTATCTCCTGCAATTTCATTTCTCTTGACATCGTCTATATTTGATATTTTATTTACTATTTTATCTGTAAAGGATTTAGCTTTTTCTTTATATTTGTCAACTGATGATTCATTGTTATTGTTTTCTATTGACATAGATTTAGTTGACATTTGGGAATTCTTATCATTGTTATTCATAAATATATTTTAACATTATAACTTATTACAATTATAATAAATATCAATAAAGATGAAGATATACAAAATGAACCAACTAAAATACTACGAATTCTCTAAATCATAGACAGCAAAAAACAAGTTTCAAATTTATTTCCTCAATTAATCATTGATCATATTCTTACCAGAAATAACTCTAAAACTTTCATGAAATTATAATATTACGTTACTGAACTCTGTTATAATGAGAATTCAAAGCCGTCTAAGCTTTTATTTTTATTATTGAACCCATTTCGCTAATTGGACCAAGAGATATGAACCTTAAGTAAACTAAGGTTAGAAAAGTTTTCATATCTATTGGTAATAAGAATATTCAAGTAAAAAATATTTATAGAATAGTAAGCTTGTGATAACAGATTATTAGATTATAATATAACTAATTATTTATTTTTCTATTAACTTCAAAGGTATATGTTTCTCCATGATTCAAATAAAATACACGATCTTCAATATCTGCTTCTTTGACTTTTGTCTGAAAGTCTTCTATTGGTGATTTGAATACGTCATAGTCATTATAATGAATAGGTATTGCCTTCTTTGGATTTACTATATTAAACATTTCTAAACCTTCTTTTGCATCCATTGTAAGCATTATTCCCATTATTGTAGTACCACCCAAATGTAGTAATGCCAAATCTATATTTGGATACCGTTTAGGAATTTCTTTTATATCGTCAAAGACTGTTGTATCTCCTGTAATGTATATTCTGAATAATTGATTACTATTACTACTAGTAGTACTATTGCTATCATTCCTATCACCTTTTCTCTTAAAATCTAAAATGCTACCCATAACTTTAGGCAGAAACATTGCAACAGGAAATGGTCCATGTCTGCCTGGCGTTGCTGTAATTTGAAGTTCGACATAATTATTATTATTATCTTTTTTGGTAAATGTGGTATTTTCCCATGTCTCTAATTTTTTAGTATTGGTAAATCCTCTAATAGAAAGTTCATCTACTGCATGAGAATTAGTCACGATTGGAAGCGATTTGTCAAGTTCAAGTATTGTAACTTGATCAAAATGATCTCCATGAAAATGCGAAAGCAAAACCAGGTCTAATGGAGGTAATTGATTAATTTCCATTGCAGGATTTGTAAGCCTTGTAGTATCCAATCCATATCCAAGAGGGACTTTTTCATGCATATGAATAAATGTTGGATCTGTAAGTATTGTAAATCCTGCAAATTTAATAAGAACTGTTGCATTTCCAATAAAGAAAATTGATCCTTTTGTTGATGTAGATGATGAACTATCATTTGATTCCAAATATTGTTACATGAATAGAATAAATCATATGGTTATTATCTCTTGTAGGATAATAATTTCAAATAGAAATTATTAATTGAAATAGTAGTTATAAAGGTTAATTATTCTTTATATCGCTAGTATTGTTAAAAAATTCAAGGATTATGTTTTACCTTTTGCAATCTTGTAAATACTCCTCCTGTTACTAAGAATGCCAAACCACCTACAACTAAAAATGTTAGATCAAATACAAATGGATCTGAAACATCTATAACATGGTGCATTTCCAATATGTGGTGATTAATTATTCCTTCAATAATATTAAAACCACCAAAACCAATAAAGATTAGTCCTATGAATGACCATTTATTAGAAAGTAAAGAGTTTTTATTCTTAGAGTTTGAAGCATACCAAAGAAGGCTAACTCCTATTATCGTTATTATTAAAGAGAAGGCAAGAAATACTCCATCCCATAAAATATTCATTTGTAAAGATTCCATTGTGTTGGGAATGATTTTATTAGATGTCGTATGATGCCATTGCAAAATCTGATGAAAGATAGTGATGTCTATCAATCCAGCAAGTCCCATTCCAATTAGAATTACAGAGAAGGTAGGTCTTCTATTATTTACAATTTCTCCATATCGATAATCATTTCCTTTAATATTATTGCTCATTGAGTAATTTAGCCTTAGCAACATATTATTAAAAAGTTAGACAGATTAAAAAAATGTCTTAATAATGAGCACTTTTAAAAAGACAAAAGGGAACGATCATATAGAGATAAAAAAAAGGAGAATATTAAAACAAAATATATTTCATTACCGCTGCTGAAACCATATTTGATATTGCACAAGTTTTTTTCAGCGTACCCTTTTAAAAAAAAAATAATTCCATCATTTCCAAATCATTAGAATATTTGAGATATTATTATTATTTAAATATAGATACATATTTCAGGTTGTAAATTTTATTAATAGTGTCTATTCTTATTCATCATTTAATGTGAGATGGGACAAAGATAATTCTATTACGCATATTAGGCTTTATTCCAATATGAATTAAAATAAGATCATTTTTGTAAATATTGAAATTTTTTATGAGGGATATTTCAGCTATAATTACAGGTAATATTCCAGTACATCGTGTAATAATTTATAATCTACTGATAGTTATATATATTGAATATATAAAGAAAAGTATTTATTGACTATTTTGATAATTTTTGATTCTGAATATCAATATCATAGAGCTACAAATTTGTGTCAAAAATCTGTTGACTATTCTCCGAGTGAAGCGATTACGTAAGTGTATTAATATATGAACAAATTTAATCCAAAGTAAAATATAATTTTTCTCAGGTTTATCTATTATATTACTAATCTGGAGAATGGGTATTTTCACCTTGCATTATCATTCTCCAGATAGTTTGGAGTTGATTTATAATAATCATTTTATTTTAATTATTATAGTTTACTACAATTTGTTCCCTATTGATATTTTAGAACAAATAAAGATGAAGATATATTTTATAATTATAATTATAACTATTTCTAGACATCAAATTCATGACGATAAAACTTTTTCTTGAAAGGCTCATTGATAATGTTACAACAAATATTATTTCATATACCATATTGGATCAGTCTTTCTCATAACAGATAACCAACTCATATCAGGCGGTTGAAGATCTTGCCATAAAATTGCTATAATTTCACCTCTATGATGTAATTCTTCTATGATAACATGTAAAAGAACATCTCTTGCTATGGACTTTCTTCTTACTCCATCATTATTTATTCTATAAACTGTTTTTACTAGGTCTATATCATTTAGATTTACAAAATAACTATTAACTTTTGAAACGACTCTATTATTATAATCAACTATTTTTTCCCAAGAATCATATTTTGAGAAATCAAATGGCCTATTTGGATCCTCGAAATTATTAATAGAATAAGTAATCCAAGAATCTTCTGCCCAAATTATATGCAATAAGGTATCTTTAAGCGATAACCATGCAGTATTATAATTTTCAGTCATTTCATCCCATTCTAAATTTTTTGAAAAAAAGCGATATAATTTTGTCTTACCAAATGATTATAATCATAGATTTCTCTAAAATCGGTTGTATTCAAATATTCTTTTATTAATCAAGATAAGAAATTTAAATGTTAATTTAATGATTAATAAAGATAAAATCTTGATAATCACAAAATTAATTTATTATGTTACTGAATCCTATGATAGTGAGAATTTGGAGCATTCTGAGCTCATATACTAGTAGGATTCAATACATTTTAACCGTAGAATTATTGTTCTTGCTATATATTTATGGTTAGAAGTATAACTGAAACCACTTGTATATAAAAAACATACATTTCTCATTTTATCTGATCAATTATTAGTTTTGAGTGAAATAATACACAACAGTTAGAAAGAAAACAAATACTATAATATAAAAACTAAATATTATACAAATAAATTTACTACAGATATATTATTATTTTATGTTTCTACTAACAAAGAATATAGTATAAAACTATCTAATAAACTAATTACTCTATCATAAAAATTGGATGCAAAAGTAGTATAAAAAAATTTAAACAGAGACTAGAAAACTAAGAGATTATAATAGTAAAAATTTATTGTTTAGTTGAATTTTACAAATTCTTAATAATAGATTCATAAACGTTTGCTGTTAGTCTATGGCTCGTTGCTTGTAATGTATTCCCTGAATTTATAGCATTTTCCATTGAATCCAACTCTTTAGAAAGTAAATCTTGATAATATCTTTTAGTATTTTCTTTTGTTTTTTTCAAATATTCATTTGATTTATCTATGAATTCACGATAATCATCAGAGACCTTCTTATCTAATTCTTCTTCTAATCTTTTCTTTCTTTCGATTAAATTTTCATCAACCATGATACCTTAATTATCATTCGGTGTATTATCTTTTTCTTGATTTGATAATCCAATCTTATTTTTTCTTCACTAAAATTAAATCCTTTAATATCATTTTATAATACTTTTAATAAGTAAATTTTAACTAGAATTTTTATGATGTTATATCTAAGACCATTTTATCATCCACTGAATTAAATTTAATATTGACTCTACTAATTCTTGACCTTTCTTAGTCATTTTATATTCTACTCTTGGTGGAATTTCATTAAATGCTTGTCTTTCTAGTATACCATCTCTTTCAAGCTCTTTTAATCTACGAGCAAGAGTTTTACTACTAATACCTTTCATTAATTCTTTGAATTGTTTATATCTTACCGGATTGGTTGTACAACATAAAGGAATTATCATTTCAAATGTACCTCTTTTTGTTATTAAATTTCGAAGTTTTGTTGTTTGTAACATTAATTTATGAGAATCATATCCTTCGAAATTGCAACTATCATAAACTGGCAATTTCTTTACTTTCTGTCCCTTTGTCTCTTTCATGATACTTTGTGTAATATAGTCATCTTGATAATTTAAATAGTTTCCCTTGTAAACATTAATATGCAAAAAGAATTATTAAAAGAAAAAATCAAAGATAACTATGGCAAAATTGCTTTAAGGGGAAATTCTAATTCCTGTTGTGGTCCAGTGGACGTTTGTGACACAATTAATAACTCAAGAGAAGAAATATCATCATCAACTTTTATAGGATATAATGATAAAGAATTAAAATCAATTCCAGAAGAATCAATTCTTGGATTAGGATGT
This sequence comes from Nitrososphaeraceae archaeon, assembly GCA_036380115.1. Lineage (GTDB taxonomy): Archaea > Thermoproteota > Nitrososphaeria > Nitrososphaerales > Nitrososphaeraceae > TH1177. The sequence continues at coordinate 19,127 of DASVFI010000176.1, forward strand.
GGTGCACCATTAAATAGTGCAAATTTGAAAAACGGTGAAACAATTGTTGATTTAGGTTCTGGAGCAGGAATAGACGCATTTTTAGCATCGAAATTAGTAGGTAATGAGGGAAAAGTTATAGGAATTGATATGACCGATGAAATGCTAGAAAAAGCAGGAAATGTTGCAAAAAATGGTAATTACAAGAATATAGAATTTAGAAAAGGAGACATTGAAGAGAGAATTCCTATTGTAGATAGCTCTATAGATGTTGCAATAAGTAATTGTGTTATTAACTTAACCACAGATAAGACAAATAGTTTCAAAGAAATTTATCGTATTTTGAAAAAAGAGGGAAAAGGAAGAATGATTATTTCAGATCTGATAACGAATAAAGAAATTAACAATTATAATATCAATACTGATAATTGGTGTAGTTGTATTGATGGTGCATTAACAAAAGAAAAGTATTTACAAAGTATTAGAGATGCAGGATTCCAAAACATTGAGATATTAAATGAAAAAACATACATGGATGAAAATCATTTTAATGATGGAAGAGAAATAACAAGTATAATAATAAAATCGATAACAAATTAGAAGGATGTAATAATAATGAGATTTTTCAAAAAATCTTCTTTTGACAACAATGATGATAAAACGATTCTCTTTGTATGTGTTGAAAATGCTGGAAGAAGTCAAATGGCAGAGGGATTCTTTAAAAAATATGCTCCAAAAGGATTTCAAGTTCAAAGTGCAGGAACAAAACCTGTATCACAAATTAATCCAATAGTAGTTGAAGCAATGAGGGAAGTTGGTATAGACATTAGTCATCAAAAATCAAAAGAGATAAGCGATGAAATGATGCGTAGTTCAGATCCTATATTGAATATGGGATGTATGGACAAAAGTTTCTGTCCTACATTATTCTTACCAAAGATTATAGAATGGAATTTACCAGATCCAAAAGGAAAATCTATAGAAGAAATTAGAGACATAAGGGATGAAATAGAAAAAAAGGTAAAAAAACTTGTGGCAGAAATTACAATTACAACTGAAAAATAAATTAGACAAAAACAAGAAAATCTTCTTTGCTGAACTCATTGGAACCTTTACAGTTATAGTATGTGCTACTGGTTCTGTTGTATTAGATGCAAAATTAAACGGAGCACTAGGACTTCCTTTTATAGCAATTGCTCCTGCTATTGCTGTTACTATTGGAATTTATCTTTTTGGGAAAATATCAATGGCACATTTTAATCCTGCAGTAACTGTAGGATTTTTAATTACAAAACATCTAGAAAGAAAAAAAGGATTACTGTTGATTTATCTTTTAGCAGAAATCACAGGTGCTGTATTAGCAAGTATTTTCATATATTTTATTCTTGGACATGAAGTTAATTTGGGTGCAAATGCTCCTAATTATATTGACTTTCCAATTTATGTTATTGTTGGAATAGAAATATTTGCATCTGCTTTACTAATGTTAGTAATACTGATAGTAGTCTATACAAAAAGATTAAAGAAACTTGGAGGAATAACAATTGGTTCTATCGTAGGTCTAGATATCTTCTTGTTTGGATTGATTTCTGGTGCTTCTATGAATCCTGCTCGTTCTTTGGCACCCGCTATTGTGTCTGGTTATTATATTGATTTATGGCTTTATCTTACTGCACCATTTATTGGAACTTCAATAGTAGCATTCCTGTTAAGGAATAAATTTTAATCTATTTATATAATTAATATCAATTACGTTACTGTAATTTTTAATTTTAATTTAGGAATCGAAAATTTTTTACAGTAACATATGTATTCAAATTTAAGAGAATATAATGAGAAAACATCAACAATTTACCTATACTCTAGGTCCCTTTTCAGACATACAATCTACAACTAATTCAAATAATATTATCGAAAAATTTTACAATGGTTACATTTTTTGGCATCCACAATTTGGCGTTAATGAAGTTCATAGTGGAATAACCTCCAGATGGATTAATCATGGTGGTGAAAATGGAGCACTAGGATATCCAATTAGTAATGAACACAATACCTATAGAGGTCGTCAAATCACCTTTGAAAAAGGTCACATAGCCTAGTTATAAGAAAGCAATGGAGAAATCACTATTTTTGTGAAGGAATAACAACATATTTTTCAACAACAAAATTGTGTCAAAAATTAGTTGACTATCCTCGAACCCGTTAACCATTAACCAATTGGGTTCATCTATTTATATGAAAATGTAATTGATGAAAGGAGAAGTTCATAGAAATGCCTACAAAATTAAAAGATACAGTAGAAAAAGTTTATGGATTATCAAATCAAAGCAATGCAGATCTTCATCAGAATTTCTCTATCTATAAATACATAAATGACTGAAAATGATATTAAGTTCTATGTCCTATGACCGTATAAATACAGATGATCTAGAGAAGGACTATAAGACTATAATCAACAATACTATGGCATTTCTGTGTGAAAGACAAATGAATTCAGGAAATAATCCTTTAAAAGTCTCTATTGATACGATATGGAAACAAGAATTAGGTGCATTCCAAGATAGAAGCGATATACTATCAAACCTTGAGCGATTCCAAAATGAAACCAATTTTATTGAAATCTCAGGTGATGACATTAGTCTTACTCAATCAGGTATAAACCATTGTAGAGAAAGGCAATAATCTCTAATTGAATCTCACTTTACTAGTATTTATTGACATTAAATTGAATATATCGAATTTGACAGTATAGCATATTAACAAGCAGAATTGTATAATCGCACAATAGAAAACATGTTTTAAGACTTTTTTGTCATTTTATTTATTCAGTTTTCTAAATGACTATGTAAAAAAACGACAATGAAAATCAGGCTTCCTAATAATAATATGGCGGTTGTAGGATCTACTGCCATATCCCATCACAAACAGATGAAATATATTCAGATAATAAGGCTAAAAAATGTATCCTTATTATGGTATATAATTGGATAATGATAAATTTAAAATGGAAGATGACGATGAAAGAATAGATTATGAGGACATTATATAATAACCTAAAGATACAAGAAAATACTAAATGATTTGTAAATTCTGTTCTAATTAACGATCTTTTTTCTAACACGTTATTCAAGTTATGTAAATTTATGTCCATTATTTTAATTAATTTACTTTATTAATTAGTTTTCTACATATTATAAAATGCTAGGAAATTTATTTTATGAAGCAAAAGGAAGAATTACATCTAAAAGAGTATTAGATTTGGAAGGCCCTAAAATAGAAAGTTCGTATTTTTTAGAAGGAAAAATGAGAGAAATTGAAGTTGTAGAGATAGGAACATTCACAAGTATTCCAACCTCAGATGGTGCCTACTTTGTAGAAGGCAAGGATATTGTAACTGTAAAAGGAAGTGGTGATGAAATGGCAACTGTCAAAACACAAGGAATTAGTAAACTTAAAGATTCATCAAAAGTGGTTTCGGGTTCTAATTTCTATCGTTCTTCTGATACTGGAAAATTATCATTCTTGAACAACTTAGTAGGAGTTCATGAAGCCTCAGTAGACAACGATGGTAATATTATTTATAAAGTATGGGAATGGAAACAATCTCACTAATTCTAAACTGAATAATAAACAGAAATATTTAATTTTCACATTAGGTTTTATTTTTTTATCGCTAAACTCAACATGAAACTTTCATCACTTTGTTTACCACTTTGAAGATGAGTAATATTATATATTCAAATCTATAAATCATTTTGCTGTTTTTCCAATAAATTGACAATGAGCACCCCTTTAATAAGAAAAACTCGATTACATTAACATTATCAAATGAAATTTTAATAACGTTATCATAACAATTGATTATTAATAATGAATTTTCAAAATTCAAATAATGATTCTTCGTCTCATAATGAGTCAATTATATCTCAATTTACAAAGCAGGCCATCCCCTTTACCAAACTATCAGAACATTCTAACCAGTATGGATTAGAATTAATGCTTGAATTAGCAAAACCACAGAAAGGAGATACAGTATTGGATGTTGCATGTGGACCAGGAATAGTGGCTTGTGAACTAGCAAAATTTGTTTCTCATGTAACGGGAATTGATATAACACCAGCCATGATTGAACAAGCAAAACAAATGCAAAATGAAAGAAAATTAAACAATATAACTTTGAAAATTGGAGACATCCTTACTCTACCATTTAATGATTCTTCATTTTCATTAGTTATAACACGATATAGTTTTCATCATTTACTGTATCCACTAAAAGCTTTAGATGAAATGATACGTGTCTGTAAGCCAGATGGAAGAATTGTAATAATTGATGTAACACCAGAATTTAGTAAACTAGATGAATATAATAGAGTTGAAAAACTACGTGATTCATCCCATGTAAAAGCATTTACTTTTAAAGAATTAAGCAATATGATGGAAGAGGCAGGATTAGTCAATTTGGAAACTAAATGCCAGAATCTAGAAATGGAATTGGACAAATTACTTGAAGCATCATCTCCCAACAATGATGAAAATAGAGAGAGAATTTATGCTCTTTTTAAAAAAGATGTAAAAGAAGATAATTTGGGAATGAAAAGTTTCTTCAAAGAGAATAACGACATCAATAAAATTTGTTTTTACTTTCCTATATCTATGTTAGTAGGATATAAGAAATAATTTTTAATTATAAAATTAACAATATAAAAATTTAAATTTGTAAAAGACTGATCCCAACTATATGTCATATTCGAATTATTTAGTGTAATTAGTTTTATTTTAATAATTAAAAACTTACTATATTATGTTACATAATCCTGTTATAATGAGAATAAGCCCTCCTGGTGAGCACCTACAAATTAGTTTTTAGTATATTAACTTCTTCTTAATTATATATATCTCTAATATAGAAACAATAAACTATAAATGTAAGAATCTTCAAGCATACCTTATTGGTTTGAATCTTTTCTAATGTTTATCAATTGATAATCTTATAATTAAACATATTACTTTGACATATTAGTTTTGACCAAGGTAATTCATAAGCATTTCCTTTGAACACAGATGAATAAATTTACTTTATAAAAAAAGTTATGGTTATAATTCTACTTATTCTTTAGCAGTTTTCATTATTTTTTCTAATTCGTTATAGAACTCTTGTTTGCAGCAGACTTTAACAGAGGTGCTTGCCATTGTTTTGCTACTGTCTTAATAGTTAGATCTACTGCCTTATCAATTGTACTTCCCCACTCTCTTTCAATCTGCTTTTTCAATTTCTCTACATGTACTTCTGTAAGTGCAGTAAAGAAGGATCTTTTCAAAAGCGATTTTGCTTAAGAAAGAGGATCATTATTACAACATGGATTACTACGATGTATTTTATTTGTTGTTTGACAACATTCATTTGCATTGCTATTATTTTCTGAATTTTGTATTTCCATACATTCACAATCTGATTCACATTGATTTTCTGTCATATTTATTACCTTGTGTTATCTACTATAGTTAGGTAAGTATATAAATTAGTAAGTGAGAGTTTAGTTAGTAGATGAAAAATGGGTAAGTTGACTAAACAAAAAGTACTAGATAGTGACGATAACATGCAAACTAGTCAATTTATGATTGATGGTATTAATTGCAAATGTTGTCCAGTTTTTAACACTCTTAGTATAATTGGAAAAAAATTCACTCTTTTGTTATTACGTAATATGATTTTCCTGAAACAAAAACGATTTAATGAATTTCTTAATTCAATAGAAGAGATAAATCCAAAAACTCTATCTATACGTCTTAGAGAATTGGAGAAAGACAGATTGATAAAGCGAGAAGTATTTAAAGAAACTCCTGTTAGGATAGAGTATTATCTTACAGAAAAGGGAAAGGCATTACAGCCAATATTAGAACAAATGGCCTTTTTTTCTATGAAATATTGTTGCGAACAAGTATTTGAAAATCCTGATCCAGCAAAGATTGATAAAATTACTTCAAAATCTTTTAAAAGATATTCACGCACATAGATGTACTTAATGTTATAAGATACTTGTACAGATACAAGTTAAGCCGAAGCAAAATCGATGCATAGAAACGTATCAATTATCAAAACTATTCTTAATATTTGTCTCATCATTAATTATTGTTTGAAGTGTTTATAATACCATAAAAGACCAAGATCTCTAAAAAGAACAAATTTGTAAGTATTAAAATATGGTATAATAAATCTCTAGAATGTTTTTTTATATTTAGAACATTTATCTGATTTTATTTAGGAACTAAGTGCTCTACTACCGATATATATTTTGTTTCATATTGATCAAATAACTAAAAAATGTCATCACAAGATACTAATGAAAAGAAATACAATTGTCAATGTGGAGAGGCTTTTAGTTCAGTAGAAGAACTAAACGAGCATAATCACAAAGCACACTAATTAATTAAAATTTCCTAATCTTATTTTTTAGAGTATAACACATTTGTTTGTTTAAGACGATTCTATATTTTTTGTTTATATAGAAATCAATACAAAAGTAACCAATTAACTTGCTATACTATGGTATTAGAAATATTCTTAATTTGGGCATGTTAGAAGCTGTTCTTAATTCGTTTTCATCGTATTATATATTGTTATTATCTTTTTTGTGAATTACATTGTAAAGAAACCGAACAACTAATAAATTGAAACTTTCCAATATGTTATAGTAAAACATGACAATACAATTACCATACTATCTTAAATTGTATAGCACTGATAAAACGACAATATCGAATCAAATACATTTTTTTGTATCTGGAGATTCATTTAAAGATATTGTGGATCAAGTTGATAGATTTGTTGCTGATTATATTCAGTATATGAGAAAAACACATGGAGAATTTTCAAGATTTGAATATGGTACAAGTGAAGGTATGAAAACAGAAGCAGAATTTGAATATAACATCTCAAAATGAAAGGGAAACCTTCTTCACATCTATTTTAATTTTTGATAATCCATTTAGTATCCAATTAGGTCACTCTACAACAACAGCATATAACCTCACAAAGAACAAATTTTTGTTTATAATTAATACTGCTGTCTAGCATGTATAAACTTTTTACTTGCTCTGTTCCACAATCAGGTTTATGTTGATCATTCAGTCTATAAGCCAAATTTCCTATGTACTTTATTAGAACAATATATAATAGATAACATAATAACCTACTAGTATACTGATTGATTGAGCGGCTAGTATAATATATTATGAAGATTTCTAATATTAATATTAAAAATAATTTTAAATCATATTGTGTTTTCATCTTGATATTTTAGCAAAACGCAGAGATGCCATCTTCTTTTGTTGTTTTTGTTCTTCTTTGCATATCCCAATTTATCATGATTTTACAGCATTCCAACATTTCTAGTTGATAAACAATTTTACTAGTATGTTCTATCTCTCCTCTTGCTATTTTCAATTCATATTCTAATCTTTTAACTTTAAAATTTACTATTTGCTTTAAAGATTCCAAACTATTCTTTTTTTGCTTATTTAGAACCCATTGTAATGTTTCAATTTGTAATTGGAGCATCTTGTTTACAATTGGATAATTTTGAGGTCTAATGTGATCTTCTAGCGTTTTAATACCTTCACCTACATTTTCTTCTAAATTTCTTTCAAGAGATATAAACATCTGTTAAATTGAATTAAGTATTATAAAACAAGGAAATCACTTTTAATAGAGGGGGAGAGAGATGACTACATTTGAAGATATGATGATTTAGTCTAAATTGAGTTAATTGTTGAAGAATTTATACTATACAATAAAAACATTGAGTAATAGAACCCAATTCATAAGCAGACCTGAGGGCTTCGAGTATGACATGTAATGAGATCACTGGACTGACATTTAGCAATTTGGTAATTTATTTGAACTATTCACCATATAGTTATGAAGAAATATTGGAAACCATAGCGATAGAAGAAAGTTGACCTTGTCTAATAAGAATTCAATGGCTATAATAAACTAGATCATCTTTGAAGATTACTTACATGTATATTATAACATAATACGTAAGTGCTCGTCAAGCTAGAAAATGTAATGTATACTATTTGAATTATTTATATATCGTGCATCCAATATATATCATATGATTAAATTTGATGATAATGAATGTTGTGATATGAGAGGCTTATTGGGATTTCTGATACTTTTCTTACTTTCAAAAAAATCAATGCATGGCCAAGATATAGCCAATGAAATAGCAAAAAGAAAAGGTGAAAAACCAAGTCCAGGAACAATTTATCCTGCTCTTAGAAGTCTCAAAGATTCTGGTTTTCTAGACGAGCAAAAAGAAGGCAAAATAATAATATATAATCTTACACGAAAAGGGGAAAAAGCTCTTCAAATTGCAAAAAGAAAATTTTCGAAAACATTTTCGGGAGTATTAGAAAGTTAAGGATAATAATTTCATTTATCTATCTAATTTAATATATATACTCAAAGTAGCATCGTTTTTATAAATATTACTATCTAGATTTGCTATTAGTTAACTTTTGAAATATTTTGTATCTCAATTCAATGAAGTAGATATATAATTACGCAAGTTTACTATAAAATTAAAACTTATGTCTATTATCATTACATTAGATTCTTGGTTAAAAATAGTCTTATTTCTAGAGCTTTATGATTTAGAAAATAAAATAGGAAAGAAATTCTCATAATCTTAAAAAATGAATTTGTGGTTTCAGTCTTTTTTATTTTCAATTTGTATTCCCTTTCTTCTATAAGACATTCTTCTCTTTAATACGACTAAATTAAACATAGATACTATTGATAGTATTCCAGCAGTTAAAAATATCAAATTAAATGATTCCTTTGATGGAAACAAACCATCGATACCGTCAATTGATGATTGATTCGTTTGTATATAGATTCCAGATAATGCCGGACCTATTGCCATGCCTAAGAAAAATAATAATGCTCCTACTCCTACTGATATACCGGTATATTCCTTTGGTGAAGAAGATACTAAAATATTCCATCCAACAATGTTAGTTAATGATAAACCTATAGCCATTAGTGCCAGATTAGCAGATACTTCTCTTTCTGTAGCATGAAAAATAAATAAACTAGATGTACCGATTATCACAAAAATACCTCCTATGATTGCAGGTTTTATATTTCCAAATCTGTTTATTATAAATGAGCTTATTGTAGCAAATACTAAGAAGGTTATCATAAAGGGTAATTGTACATTTCCTGCATCTATTGCATCACCGCCAAATCCTGTTGGTTGAGGTGTTCTTACTAATTGTACTATTGTTGGATATATCAAAAACATTGTAATTCCTGTAAGAGTCAGTAGAATATAGGATGGAAGAATTATTTTATGTTTGATCATTGTCAAATCAATTAATGGAAATGTACTTCTTTTTTCTATTGCAATAAATATTCCCAATGACAAAGAGGATATACTAAAGGATAATAGAACTAATGCAGGATTTGAGATACCCCCTGTTTCCAATAAAGTCAATCCTATTAAGAATGTTGTAATTGTTATCGAAAGAAATATGCCTCCTTTTATGTCTACCTTATTATTTTTCTTGTTTTTATCTACACTATCAATGCTTTCTACTGATTGTTGTTGTGATGATTTTCTTGAAGGTACAAATATTGCTATTATTGTTGTTACTATTGCCGCAACAGGTGCTATCAAAAAGAATGTAGCATGCCAACCAAAAGATTGTATAATATTAGCACCAAATAAAAGACCAAGTACTGATCCAGCTGAATATGCTGAACTAAATACTCCTATTGCAATCGAAAGTTTTTCTACAGGAAAGACATCTCGTAAGATACTGAATGCTACAGGAACTGCTGCTAATCCAACACCCTGAACTATTCTAGATATTAGCAAGGTTAAGATGCTATTTGTAAAACCTCCTGCAATAATACCTGCGGTATAAAGTACAAGTAGAGTCAGTAGAACTTTCTTTTTTCCATATATGTCTGATAATCTTCCACTTATAGGAGTCATCACTGCTGCAACTATTAAATATGCACTAAATACCCATACTGCTGTACTATAAGGTATATTAAAATCCTTCATTATCTCAGGTATTGCTGGTAGTAACATAGTTTCTGAAAACATTACTGCTAAGAGAGTACTGCTAAGAATAGCTAAAATGAACCAAGATGTTTTATTATTAGTCTTGAATAGTTGTACAGATTTAGGTTTCATAAAACTATTTAATTTTTTATATTTTAAGTTTTTACGTTCATTACTCATATCGTATATACGATATTATCCAAGATTATTTATATGTATCGGACGTGCAATAGATAAATAAATAATCCATATTAACTTCCTTATCTATTGGTATTGATAAAATGAACGTATATTTTGTGATTTGAATAAAACTATTAACGGAATAGTTTTTGGTTTCTTGCCATTATATTTGCAATTGTTATATACAATATCCATGCTAATAGAGTTGTAATAACAGAAATTAATGAAGGATTTTCTAAGAATAATTCAAAAATTATAAAAGTAGAGAAGAATTTCATAGTTAGATATGAAATTTCTGCAAAACCAATTACTGTTATTAATTTTTTCAAGTCTTGTTTAAGTTTTTGTTTATTTTTAATTCCATATGAATTGATATACTGGGATCTATTATCAAAAAAATAGAATATAATAAATAAAATGTTATAAATTAAAAAATCACCTACAAGAGATATTCCTGATATAATTAAATAGTTTGATACAAATATACTTGATGCATAATTCACAATAAATATATCTGCAACTGCTGTTATTATTCCAGCAAGAATTAGATTTTTATTAAATAGTATTATATTTCTATATTTATAGTAAAATGTTTTAATAGATTCCATAATATCGTATATACGATATAATTAAGATTATTTATATTTATCGAATATCCCATATTTTATCTCATATAATTAATGCTGTATTATAAGCATAATGTAGATTAAATATAAAGAATTACCAAAGCTTTTATTTTAACCAATTTAGGTAACATAACAATTCTAATTTTTTTATGCTTATAGTTATGAGAAATAATTTAATATCTATCTAATTTGAATAAGTTCAATCCCTGAAGGTGTTATAGTATAATAGAATTTTGGATTTAATATTTATTCATTTGTAGAAGTTGTAATAAAAATATTTGCAAATTACTTTTCAAGAAATTTATTACTTCTGAATTAAATTCTTTAGGATATTGAAACATTAGTTCATCCTCAATCTCTTTAACGATCATCTGACATTTTGGCAATCTGAGATGCGGTTTGAGTTATTTTTGTTCAACATCTGCTCCAAATGCTTGTTGTTGTGAAGTTTGGTCTGCATGTTGGTCTACATCAATACCAACAATTTGTTGTTCTAATTGTTGTTGTTGTTGTTGATCAGTTTGGTTTACTTCATCATCTGGGTTTGTTGGTGAGTCAAAAGATAAGGGGCTAAAATCATTAGTATTTTCGTTAATTCCTTCATTTCCTACGTCATTATCTTCTACACCACCGCCATCACCACCGCCATCACCATTATCTTCACCACCGCCATCATCTTGGGCATAAATTGAAGGAAATTTTAAAAGAATATGGCTGTTATTTTCAAAAAAATTTGTATAGCTTATAAAAGGAGAAGCAGTTATCAATGTTATACTAAGAAAACTTATTAAACTTATTACGACCAATAAATTTAGGATTTTCAAACTTAATTGTTGATTTATATTATAATTATTTATTAAAATATTTCAAAAATATTGAAAAAGATTAAAAAGTATAAAAAATAATGAGATATTTCGATTAATAATACAGGCTAACTAATAATACAAATGCCAGAAATTACTAAAGATGAAATGAAAAGTTTCTTCTACAAGGAACTTTTATTTAAGTATTAACAATGGAATTGAGAGATCAATGGAAGATGTTGTAAAATATTTAATTGAGTCATATAAAAAAGTTAAGAATGAATAACAAGAAATGTTTTTAAAATTAAAATTTTTGCATGGCTGAAGTCTTATGTATTAGAAACAGAAGTTTCAAGATCTCGATAAAAGTTAAATCAATAAAAAAATCTATTTCAAACAAGAGGCTCAAGCTATACAGAACCGATTAATGATTCACAGACTGGCCAATTATCCTTTGGAAATGCTGTATACATGTTACCTTGTCATGTTCAATTAAAAAAGAATAAAGAATGGGCATATTGAAATGTTAGAATTATAGCCACAAGTTACCAAGGAGTAAAGTAGAGCTGTCAACTGGATATACTAATGAATATTTTATGAGTTAATAATTATTATTATTATAAATATTAAAGACAAATATAACATAATTATAATATTAAAAAAGAAACCTAATTTATATAGATAACATTAAAAGATATATTGTTATATAATGTATTTGAATTCACTTTATATTTTATATTTTTATATGATTCTACGTAAACAAATGAATAGAACAAATTCATTAATCATTTTAGTAGCGATAATATTGGGTACATTTTTGGTATTTAATATCACAACAATACCAATGATCAATGTGTCCGCCTCAGGAGAAGACCAAGAAGAACAAGAATATTATTATCCACCAGAACCAGAAGAATATTATTATCCACCATTAATGGATGGATATGATCCATCAGAATTACCAGAATATATCCCTCGTGAGTCTTATGGTGATGGATCTTATGACCATTATGAAAGTGGGTATTATGAAGAACAAGGTTATGGTATACCATATGATATAAAATAAAAAAACAACAATATTCCTTATCTTTAATTTATTAATTATTAGAAACTAAAATTACTTATTTATGAGAAATATTGAAAGTATTGAAAAGAATGTCTAAAAATATAGCTGTAGGGGATTAATGGTTAGATTAGTATTCAATTATTTCAAGAATTCTAATTTTCTTTTAATTATTAAATAGTTTTAGTTACTTCTTGTATCTTATTTTCTAATTCTGTTAATTGTTTTGTGCTGTTTTACGAATTGTAATATACATTTGTTTGATTCTTGTATCATCGTTTTGATCATGCAATTTTTGCCTTTTTAATAATAAAGGGTTTTATATTTCTGATATTATCCTTCTTTATTACTATTGCAAATACATGTATAGTAATCCTGATATCACAGGGCTCTAAGGATAGTCAACTAATTTTGATGCAATTCTTAATCCACAAAAAACATTTATAAAATAATAATGTCTTTTAATTTAACATATTTTTTACAGTATGTACAAACAAATTCTTATCGATAGGTTTTTTCAGAATCTGTTCTCTTGATATTCCATGAAATATATTCAATAATTCATCCAATATATCCAAAGCTGTTATAAAAATAATCTTAATTGTAGGGTCTATAGATCTTATTTGTTGATGTAATTGAAGTCCATTCAAATTTTTCATTCTGATATCCAGTATTATTAATAAATCATCAAAATTGAAAATTTCTCGAATATAGTTTAGTACGAGAGTAGGATCATTAAAACAAGTAATCTGATAATCATAATAATAATCTTCTAGATATCTTCTATAAGTAAAAAGAATATCCTTATCATCATCGACTATAATTATTCTTTTGTTCTTCTTATTTTTTCTATGGAAAAAGAAGCCTCCTTTTTTCTTGTTTTCCATAAAATTTCCATCAAATAAATTCGACTGTTTCTTCATAATGGAATATGTACTATTAGTATCATCATTCTGCAATAAAGTATTTTTTCTTTTTATATTATATGTAGGATATCCAATATTTTCTGTTATCTTGAATTCGCCATTATTTATAAAATTATATTTATTTATAATATTAGAAAAGGATTTTAAAATTCTATAAAAGTTATTTCCAATAATTAATTCATTTTTAGAAGCTAAAGAAGGAGAGGAGTTTATCTTTGAACATATGTTTACTGTTGAACCAAATATATCTAATTGATAATTATCTCCAGCTAAGGCTAAATCTACTACACCATAATCTATACTAATTTTATAACTTTCTATTGATGGTAACTCATTCTTCTTCAACAATTCCTTATTTATATCCTCACGCTTTTCTAAAATTTCAAGGCCACATTCAATAACCTCTTCAAATGCTTTTTCATTATCAATATCTGAAAAGTTTAAGAAATAACATAATAAACGATCACCAAGACTTTTTACAATCTTGCCATTATTGCGTTTAATTATTTGCGATAATGAGTTTATAATGATAGAATAGTATTCTCGTATTTGTGAAGAATCTTCGGACATTGCAATATTGTTTACAGCACTTTCAAATTCTATAAAACATACACAACACTTTATTGAATCATCACTAAATTTGATACTTTTGTTGCCTTTATTGCTATGATGCCACATTTTGTTTATCTATCCTCTATAATAACAACAAGAAATAGAAGAACATAATTCATCTTCTATATTTATCATTGAAAATGGAATTTTTATAGTAGTATATCGTCTCTTTGTTGGTTTAGGAATTCTATCGTTTGGTAAAGGGTTTATCATCATTTTTTCTCCTCCTAAAATTTAGGAATATATATACCATTTATAATAAATACAACATATTTAATCGAATTTAAAGAAATTGGTCTAATGAGATAAATATATTGAATGAAATACAAATTACAAATTTTTAGGCGCCGAAAAATAAGTAAAGTAGAGAAGATTATAAAGGAAAGATAGAATACAAAATAATTCTAATGGTAGAGGATCTACTTTTTATTTTATGCTTTCGATAATTAAGAGAGAGGGGTGTATTATCCAAAGTGAGGGATCCAGTAACATTGGCTAAAAATATTTTATTAGTAGATGATGAACTAGATGTCATTTATACAATAAAGAATATTTTAGAAGATAATGGATTCCAAATAGATTCTTTTAATGACCCTATTACAGCTCTAAACTCTTATAGAAGCAATTTTTATGATTTAGTCATTCTTGATATTAAGATGCCAAAAATGGATGGATTTGAATTATATATCAAAATGAGAGAAAAAGATCCTAAAGTAAAAATTTGTTTTTTAACTGCAAGTGAAATGTACTACGAGAAATTTAGAAAAACACGATCAGAGTTTGGTAGAATAATCGAAGAAGAGTGCTTTATTCAAAAACCAATCAAATCTGAAGATCTAATTAGAAAGCTAGAAGATATAATGAATATAGATATAACTACAAAGCCCATCTAAAGAAGGAATAACGAGAAACTATTTTTTATGTTTATGCTTATTATTGACATAGCAAAAAAAGGAATAAGTAGATTTTGTTTATATGATAATTATAGAACACTTACTAAACATAATTAAAGTTACAATGATGATTGTAATAATTAGCAAAATATTAACAAGAGACAGAATTGGTCCTCTCTAATACTATTCACAGGAGAGTTAAATTCGAACAACTACATAAACTTAATTCTATTGTATCAAGTTGAATAGAAGATTAGAGAATAAGATAGCATTATAAAATCGAATGCTGTATCTTATCTATAGCAATAAAACCAACTATTGAATTTACAAAAATAACAAAAACTTATTATATTATGTTACATAATACTATCATAAATAGCATTCGAAGCCCGCAATTATCAAATTTATTAATTAGAGGATAGCAAATACTCTTTACATTATATTTTTATTTGAATTAGAGAAAAAGGACATCTAGTTAAACGTTAGCGAAACCAATCTAACCTTTTATTATATTACTTTTCAAATAAAGATACTTTTATTGAAATTTTCGTGCAATTATATGTCTTTCTCCACTACTTACTACCTTTTCAAAGTCTATTTTGAAATTATATGAATTAAGAAATTCTTTTATTGGTTCGTTGAGATTAGTATTTTCAGAAAGATTATGAATCTCTACCAAAAGGGAGATATTATTACTTTTAGATATTATGTTTTTTGCACCTTTGAGAACTTCATATTCTGCACCTTCTACATCAATTTTTATCCAGTTTACTTCATGTTTTATTCCATTTGACTGTAAAAGATAATCAAGTGTATTGGCATCAATTTCTACAAATTTTTTTTCATTATGTACTCTTTCTGTCATTATAGTATTATATTTTGTGTAAGATGATTTTTCTTCTTTGCTTGGCAAATATAGCTTAATCTTATCCTGTTTGGAATATGCAGCATAATTCAATGCTATGACATTTGTCAATTTATTAAGTTGAATATTACGATTCAATATATCAAAATTGTCAGGAGATGCTTCAATAGCAACTACCTTTCCATTCAAGCCAACCCACTTTGAGGCTTTTAATGTATAAGGTCCAATATGTGCACCAACATCTATAACAATATCTCCATTCTTAGGAGTAAAATTATGTTCTATTATATCATCTTCATGAAATGTCATAATTTGAAAATCATCTTTATTATTTCTACAATAGAATTCATAATTGTATTTTGGCATTTTAAATTTTAGTAATGCAGACTCTTTCTTATTTATTGCCAAAAATTTATAAAATTTATTCCATAATGTTCCATAATCTAATCCTAACTTTTCAATTAGTTTACTTCTTCTTTTTCTACCTAAGGCTAAAAGTATAAATCTTAAACTTATATAAATAATCTTTATAAAAAATATCAAAATTTTATCCAATATACCAACTCCTTCTGATTTCTTTAACCATGAAATGTACTTTCGTACTATTGAAGTTGCCATTATCGAATGATTATAGCCTATAGTATTTAATGATATTATAAATAGAGATAGAATATTTTCTGATTTGATCAAATATACAAGTTTACATTCAAAAGATAATCATAATGAATAAATTAATTGAATAAAAGTGAAAGGTCCTTATACTATTGTACATCGATTCAAAAGTAGTTCTAATTTATACATACTACTTTTATAGAACTACCCAAATTGTGTCAAATCATATGATATAATTCTGTTGATGATAGATTTAATTTATTTTCACTCGTTATAGACTAACAAAAATCACTAGTATCTTATCTTTGGTCACTTTTAGGTTAAGGATATGGAATGTTTCTATTCAATGTAAAGTATATAACAAAATATCTTTTTTAAATTTTAAAACCAATAAAAAATAAATGTTAAATGAAAAAATCCTAGTCACATTTTGATTTACTATTTGATATTACTTATAGTAAGTATTACATTATAAATATTTGAATATTTGATAAAATATTACATAGATATTAAAATTATTTTCCTATATTCCCAATTATTTTAGTAGCATCTGCATAGGTAAAGGCTTTTAAAGTTATTGTACGTGCATTACCTTGACTTCCAATTGTTAACAAACAAGACATCAATGCTTCATCATTAGGAGCCTCTACTATTGATACTCCATCATATTTACCAAATGTATAATATGTCTCTATTAGTCTACCACCAGCATTTTCTAATTTAGATTTAAAAGCATCAGCTCGTTTTGGAGATTCTTTTACATTTTTTATCCCCTGATCGGTATAATTCCAGAGAATTAAATAGAAAGACATCAAATGAAGATAAAAAAATAAAATATAAAAATTATCGTTTCAAAGTATTATTAATGTATGATTTCAATACTTGTAAAATTATTTTTATAACATAATACTAATCATACTTTTTTATATAATATAATACTAATCATAATGCATGTCAAATACCAATTCTAATGATGCTGACGACTATCATCATGAACAAGTTGTAAAAGAAGAAGCAAGAGAACTAGGAGCTGATCCTAGTTTTGGTGAAAACCAAAGTAATGATTCAAATTTAAATCTTGATAAAGACACTTCTAGTGAGAATAAAGAACAAACAGAAACTGCCACTGATAAAATAAGCCAAACAAAAAAAGAAGATGAAATCATTATTCCCCTAATGTCAGAAGAATTAGAAGTTACTAAAACAGAGCTTGTAGACGAGGCAATTATTACAAAGGAACCATTTAAAGAAACTAAAACAGAGCAAATACCTATTATGCATGAAGAACTAGTGATAGAACGAAGGCCAGTTATAGATAATTTGTCATCTGTGGACTATGATAATAATACTACTTTATCTGGACATGAAAATGAAAAATTAAAACTTGAAAAAACTAATACAATCATAAAAATTCCTTTAAAGAGAGAAGAGATAGAAGTTACTAAAAATCCATATATTATAGAAGAATTAATAGTTAGGAAAAAACCAGTAACAAAAACACAAACTCTAACTGAAGAAATTACAACTGAGAGAGTGATAGATCCACGAATTTAAATTAACTAGAATGATACAAATAGTAATGGTGTAAAATATGCTTATGATAATGGACACATTAGCATTGGAGATGAAGTAACCCAATCGAGTGCCTTCAAATATCTAAAAATTCTTTCAGAACTGCTTAAATATACAAATACTTTTTTTACTAAATAACATTTTTTAGTTTAAATCAAGGCTTTTCCTCTCTGCAACTGCCTTTATAGAATATTTTTTTATTAGGTAAGATAGAAATCTTCTATATCTAGAAATCGAGATTAGATTAAATATAAATAAAAACATTTATTTTAATGACAATAAGACTTTGCCCATTCTTCATTTGAAAATTCTGATATGTCACAATATCTAGAATATATTATTGCCAAATCATTCTCTATCAGTGCTTTATTGACATTGATCCCATCACAATAAACAATACCAACTTCTCTTCCATATCTGTCACCACTACGTTGCCCATCATCAATATCAACTTGACCTTCTTTATTTAGACATAAATTTTGGACTAATCTTTTTGCTTCCATATATCCTTCTTGTCCACGTTCAGGTGTATTCACCAATGATAACCTTATTCTGTTATCATCTATATCTAATGTATCGCCATCCACAACGTAAGTGACTGTTCCCTCAAATTCTATATTATTGTATTTTTTATGCTCCTTGGGAGGATTTGTGTTGTCTATTGCATAAATAGAAAAATATACAATAATAATTAATATACTAATAACAATAAAAAGTAACTTTATCTTCCTTTTAGTAATCATAATAGTTTTAAATAATAATTTTTATTAGATACCATGTAATTAATTGTTTATTATTTAAATTGTATAATCATTTATCAATCCTACTTTTCGTTTCATGGAATAACCTTTTACTTTACCATAATTTTACAATGACAATAATGAAAGAATAATTGCTTTGATATCAACAAGTATATTATTACTTAATTTAGCGTCAGTTGTTTTCTTTTCTAGCATACCAACAGATGCAACACAAGACAATGATGATTGTATTTCTTCATATCCTGATATATGCATACCATCACTTCTTCCAAATCTCAATTGTGGAGTTTATATCAGACAAGCGTTTCAGCGTTTTGTTAACAGACCCTCACGGATTGGGTTATGATGGAGAGGGTAAAGGTTGTGAATCCTAATTGATGATAAAGAATTAAATATTTAAATAATATTTTATTAACCATAACTTGAACATTTATTTAAGAATTAAAAAGATATTATTTATCTAAGTTATGGAGATGAAATAAAACTAAACCACAATCTGCATCTTATACTAACCATATTATTAATTTAATTCCCTTGAATATCTATTGATATAATATCGAAACTGATTCTTAATTAAAATGTACAAATATAAAAAAGGTAAAATGTAACTATTAGGATCTGTGTCTGTTTTGTTTACTAATTATAAATGAATACTTTAGGTCTCACTACTTGAGTTTGTCAAGTAATTCATTAGCCGTGAGTGTATTAAGTATATCAGATTTTTTAGCCCATCCTCTCCTGGCTTGTCCTATTCCAAATATTAGAAAAGCATAATGTAAAGGATGATGAGCATCTGAATCAATTACCAATTTAACATTATTTTCGACAGCCATTCTTATGAATTCATCTTTTAAATCTAACCGGTCATAATATGAGTCAATTTCAAGGATTGTATTGGATTCATTTGCTACTTCGATCAGCTTGGATATGTTGACAGGATATCCTTCTCTTCGATTGATAATTCTGCCTGTAGGATGAAATATAATATCAATACTAGGATTTTGAGCTGCATTTATGAGTCTAGTTGTCTGTAACTCTATTGGTAAAGAAAAATGAGAATGAATAGCAGCACCTACTATGTCCAGTTTATCCAATACATTATTTGAAATATCAAGTGATCCATCCTTTAGAATATTTACTTCTGCAGAAGACAATATACGAAAATGCTTGTTATTATCATTATTAATCTTAATTTTGTCATTTAGCTCTGCAATTGTGTCTGCTTGACTTAATAATTGTTTTTCATCCAGTCCATTAGTTAGTCTCAAACTTTTTGTATGATCTGATATTGCAATGTAACTTAATCCGAATTTGTCTCTTGCATTTAATGCCATTTCTTCTATAGACATTGTTCCATCAGTATTATTGCTATGAACTTGCAAGTCTCCTTTCAAATCATCATATGCTATTAATTGTGAGAGCCTTGCTTTTTCTGCTTCTTTTTCTTTTTTTTCCGTTCCATTCTTCTCTATTTTTGCTAGCTCTATTTCTCCTCTATTTTCTCGCATCTCTGGAGGAACCCATTCTAGGCCTAATACTTGATACACTCCTTCTTCAGTTGCACCAGCTATTCTATGGTTTTCTTTGTCAAAAACTCCCCACTCATTTAGACGAAAACCTTTAGATATTGCTATTTTTCTCATAGCTATTCCATGTTCTTTACTCCCCGTAAAGTATTGCATCGCTGCACCAAAACTCTCTTCAGGTACAACAAGTAAATCTGCATCAATCCCATTGTTTAGTTTGACAAATGCTTTTGATAATCCTCTTCCGCTTACTTCTTTAACTTCTGGCATATTTACAAAATAATCTATTATATTATCTCCATCTTTTTCAGACATAACTGATACCAAATAATCAATATCGCCTATAGTTTCCTTCATTCGTCTAAAAGAACCGACAACTACTGCTTGTTTTATTCCAGTATTTCCTGAAAGACGCTCCTCTATTCGCCTCACTAAAGGATAGACCTCACCAATTAGTCGTCGTCCTCCACCTTTTCTAAAGAACTGAATCTTCTTTAGAATTAATTCTTCCTTCTTTTGAGAAAATCCAGGAACACGTCTAATCTTACCTTCTAGCGCAGCCTTTTCCAAATCAGAGATATTTTTGATTCCTAAATTATAATACAGCATCTTTATTGTTTTTGGACCAATACCTTCCAAACCGAAAAATTGACTGACATCTACTGGCAACTTTTCTTTTAGTTCATCATAATAATGTATATTACCTGTAGTAATATACTCTTCAAGTTTAGTAGCAATAGCCTTCCCAATTGAAGGAATTTTTAACAATCCTTTTAGTTGTTCTTTTTTATATATGTCGCCTATATCGGAAGATAAATTTTGTATTTCATCTGCAGCCCTATTATATGATCTAATTTTAAAGATTGTATTAGGTTCGCTTTTTTTCTCTTCCAAGGTCTGCAAGATAAATGCTATTTCTCGAAAAATTTTGGCAGCTTCAGAATTCTTGCTCATTGTTTCAATTTTTCTATGTAGCACTATTAGACTTAAACCAAACGATTCGACGAAGTATTGAAAGCGCAATTGGTTATTCCTGCTATTGACAGGTTAGCTCAGAATGAAGAAGAAGAAGAGATCAACAATTAAAGAAGAGACTCATAACCACAGTGCCAATGGGTAGGATGGGCAGTCCGGACGAAGTAGCAAAAGTTGTTTCATTCCTTGCATCAGATGAAAGCAGTTTTGTCACCGGTATAGACCTCTCCATTGATGGAGGCATGGCACAAATCTAGTCTATTTGACCCGGCACAAAAAAGCTGAGTAATATGATTTAATTTAGAATTTACTTAAATTTATAATACGCTATTTTGATAAAAAAATTTTATATATAAAAGGTCCAAATAAGGTAGAAATACTTATTATAGTAACTACAAAAAATACATTTGCAGATTGAATTGCTGTGTCTGCTGCTACTACTACGACCAATATGGCATAAATTACTACTATAAAACCAATCAAAGCAAATAAACCAAAAGTTATAAATTTTACATTTGATGATTTATCTATTGTAATTTCAATTCTCCTGATAGAAGATATATTTGATATTTTATTTCCTATTTTACCTGTAAAGGATTTAGTTTTTTCTTTATCTTTGTCAACTGATGATTCTTTGTTATTGTTCTCTACTGACACAGATTTAGTTGACATTTGGGAATTCTCACCATTGTTATTCATAAATATATTTTAACATTATAGCTTATTACTATTATAATAAATTAGTAAAAAACTAAATAATTAGCATATTAAATGTTAAAAAAAGGAACATAAAAATAATTCATCTAATATTATGAGCTCAGCATAGACAATGAAATGAGGTTTCAAATCCCATTCTTTCAATTGATTTGTTGATCATACAAATTCTTTAAACAGAAATAATTCTCAAATTTCAAAAGTTTATAATATTATGTTACTAAAATCTACTGTAATTGAAATTAAGCCCATAATCTCTATCGTATCAATAATTTATGAAGTAATTTTTTAATCTTAATTGTAAATTTTTAAATAAATTCATGTCAAAAAGTTGGAATTAATTTTTTTACCATCCTGCAATATCCTTTTGACCAATAACTTTGGTTGGTTTTATTTTTATCAAAAATTCACCCTCTGAACTATTTCTCTTACCATACTCTTCTGCTTTATCATTGCCCATGTACCTTGCTGCTATTATTTTAGCCCATTTATAAATTTCAGTTGGTTTATTACTAATTATTTCTGCAATTCCATCAATAGTAACAAATGAGAAAAGAGGAACTTGATCATCTATACATAAACGGACTCGATTGTCTCGTTGAATATTTTTTGCTTTTATTGATGTGTCACCTGTAGTAAACAAAATATGATCCTTATTATCTAAGGTAAACCATATTGGAACTATATGAGGACTTCCATTCTTGTTGATCGTTCCAAGTTTTCCTGTAAAAGTTCCTTGCAAAAGAAAATTTCTGATTTCATCTTTAGTCATTTCTGACATTAGTATTATTAGTTAGATATAATTATTATAAATTATATCAAAATTTATCATTCTTTCTTTAAGTATTTCTTTTGAATATAAAATTGTGTGTCAAAATCTTAATGAACCCTTTACTTAATTTGGGTAAGCAGATATGACATTAATTAAATTAGATTTAATAAATCAAGAAACCTGTCTTTAGTCTTGTTCTTCTTCACGTGGTTTTATTTTTCTAAAGTGTATGTAAAGAGTTATATCATACAATATCTTTAGCAATCCTCCTATTACAAAAGGAGCAGACAAAGATAGAATCCCAATTATATAACCTGTAATTGATGGACTAATTGCTTGGGCTATATTTCTTGACAAGTTCGTTATTCCCGCTGAGGCTGTTCTTTCCTCTTCTTCTACTACTGCTACAATATATGACTGTCTTG
>DASVFI010000177.1:0-6544 GCA_036380115.1 Nitrososphaeraceae archaeon
TAGGTGGAGCAGCAATGGTTTCTGCTTTAATAGTAAGAAATCAAATAAAAATAAAGCAGTTAGACAAAAAATTAGCTATAAAAATGAGATAATAAATAAAATAAAATAAAATAAAATAAAATAAAATAAAATAAAATAAAATAAAACAATAGCCAAACTACATGGTTTTTATTTTAACTAAATAACAATAAAATGAAATATAACATTTCACAATTAAAAGCAGAGATAAAAGTAAACGATTAATAAATAATTGTAAACGAGGATATTCAACTGATTTTGACACAATTTTGTAGTTCAGAAAGATCGTATAAAAAATCAATTAATTTATAATTTAATGCTGTAAATTACATTTACTTTAAAGCATCAAATAGAAAATATCTTCAAAGAAATGGATTACTTTGATTTCAATTTTTTTTATCAGTTTTTTTGTTTAGTATTCACATAATCAAAATTTTCTTAGTTAATGCCTTGAAGTCAAAAACTTTTCTTTGTTATCTGCTTTAGCAAACGCATACAATGCATCATAGACAGGAAACTGTTTTTCCATATTATCATAGTCGTCTTTTGAGGTAACACTAAAACCAGCAGCAATTGCTGCAAGCCCTGCTGACTGGGGTGTTAATTGTCTTTTTTCTGTATCTGCACCTCTTACAATTTTAGCTAAAATTAGTAATTCTGGATTCTTTTTGTCAAGTTCATATATCTTTATTATGGCATCAAATGAACATTCATCGCCATGATGACCTAATTCAACATTCGGTATATCAAATGGAATTGCATTTTCATTTCTCATTATTTCAAGAACTTTGTGAGCAGGTACAAACAGAAATTTGGCTTCCTTATCTACATAATTCTTTATGAGCCATGGACATGCAATTCTGTCTACTTTAGCATGTTCTCGTGTTATCCATTTCATAAGTATTCTTTAATGAAACTTGTAGTATTTGAACTCGTTTTCTATTTCTCTCTCTAATAAATGGAGTAGTATGATGAAAAACTATACTTTTCAAAATTACACTATAAATCAGAATGATATATATCAACTAATAGAAATTGTATTCAAGTTTAGGTGAGAATTCTTTGTAGTAAAATCTGTTTCTACAAATTATAGATTTAATATAACTACAAATTATAGATTTAATATAACTATAAATTATAGATTTAATATAACTATAAATTATAGATTTAATATAACTATAAATTATAGACATTTAAATCTCTATTTAAGCCTAACGATTTATGTTATTTGTATTATCTGATATAACATTATTTTGAATAATACATTCAAAAATTACTGTTTAGAGGGGATCATATTCTTTACCTCTTTTTATTGCTGCATCTATATCTTTTTTTAAGGATTCATCATCTTTTCCATCATAGTCTATTTTTAAAGTATCAGCAATAGATTCTAACTTTGCCCGAGATACTCTATCTTCATTCTTAATTTTTTCCAATTCATTTTTTGACTCAATACGGGCTTTCTCAAATTCTGAGGTTGCTTTACCAAAGGAACGTGCGAGTTGGGGAATTTTTTTTGCTCCAAAAATAACAATTATTATTACAAATATTACAAGTATCCATTCATAACCTCCTGGAATTAACATTAAGACATTACTCAAAAACATGTTATTTGTCTAGAAAATTAAATATTTAACTTTTCTATTCTTTATTCTTTATAATTAGAATTACGATCTTCAAAAATATGCGAACCAATTATCTTGATATATATGATTAGACTTATTTAAATTTAAGAAATACTATATAAATTTTAAAATATATTTTTTTAAGAATTATTATTACAGGATAAGAACTTAAATAGAACGCAATTACAATCTTTGCAATGTTATCTGTGTCATGTAGAGATGTTGGAGTAGATTGTGATTTCAGAGGAACTGGCGAAACAGAAGAAGAATTAATGAATAGTTTAGTTGATCATGCAATTAAGGACCACGGCTACAGTCGTGAATATGTGATGAAGCCTGAAATGCAGGAAAAGATAAAAGCCAAAATTAAAAAATCTTGAAAATAGGGCACTGCTGCCAGGAGTCAGTTGTCAATGCTACAACACTCTGACTATTAATTTTGTAGGATTTTTCATGTTATTTGGAATTTTATAGTTGATCATGAAGTCATTTTGACTCTATATCTTCATAGAATTATTGTTCGTCTACTTCCCAGCTTTTGTGAAATACAATTACTTGTTATTACTATTTTCTGATGTCCTAACTATCAATGCAACACCTATCAAAATAACGATAGTAGCAATAATAGTTAGATAGGTGATAGATTCACTTAGAATTGCCCATCCCAAAAAGACTGCTACAATAGGTGCCATATAAGCAAAAGTATTAGCAATGGCTACAGTACTAACTTTGAGCAGCCAATAAAATTCAGCTAGTGGTATAACCGTGCCAATAAATATTAAAAATAAATAGGATATCATCAAGTTAAAATCTATATCAGAGTAAGAAGGAAGCAGATTTAGTTCTCCAGTTAGAACACTAGGAATTATTAGTAACAGGCCTCCGATTAATGTAATCATTCCTGCAGATAATAAAAAATTTTGAGGCAATGATACTTTACTCGAAAAGATAGACCCTAGTGCCCAAAGCAGTGAACTTATTAATAATGATGCAATTCCTACTAGACTTAACCCTTGATCTCCTCCAATTGATGGCCCAACAAGGATTACCATGCCACTAAAACCAAGAGTAAGACCAATTTTTGTTAAATTAGTTATTTTATTTCTATATATTAAGAACATAAATAATACTACCCACAAAGGAATTGTCGAATTTAGTAAGGAGGCAATTCCTGCAGAGAGATATTGAGCTCCATATGCTATCAATCCATGTCCACCAAGTATCAGAAACACACCAATAATCAAAGCATTTCTCCAAAGTTTAATGTTTTTAATCTCTTGACTTTTTCTATCAAAGATATAAGAAACTAGTATTAAAACACCACCTGTAATAATAAATCTAATACTAAAAGCAAACAAAGGTGGTATAGAATCAAGAACAATTTTGATAGCTATGAAACTTGAACCCACAGTTAAAGACAAGGTAATAATTACTAGCCATAACTTTAACTGCTGATTCATAGAGATTAATAATGATCTTGTACTATTAAGATTATATAATAGATTAGCTACATAACTGAGAATGAACTGCTGTAACTTAATATTTATACATTAATCAGTCTAGTATAAGTATTACTAAGATTTATTATACATAATCTATTGAATAAGGCTACAGGAATAACGTTACCAATTATAAGGCATTTCATCCCGAAAGACCAAATTTTCTGGCAAAACAGATACTTGAGTTTTTCAAATAACTTTTTTTATATTGTAGATTTTGTTAATTAGAGATTATTGCTAATCTATTGATATAATATATCAGTTGGGCCAAAATAAATCATGGTTATCATCTCGGACTAGGAGGTGTGTAAACTGATTTTGAAACAATTTTGTAGTTCTATAAAAATACCAATTATAAATAGTAAAATTATCTTTTAATTAATTGCGTTAAATAAATAAAAAAAATATTGGTAACAATTTATCCTAGTGAAAGCTTCTTTTCAATTTCTTTGTAAACGTTTCTGATTGTAACTTCAGAAACACCTGCTGCATCTGCAATTACTGCTTGTGTAATAATGCGTTGTCGGATATTCTCATCACTTTTTGGAAGTGAAAGATAAATGACAGCTCCAACAATTCCCATCGGTTCTTTTCCTGCACTTAATCCTGCATCTTGAACTTTTTTCATCAGGCGTAATGCTTGACGTATATTTTTTTCCTCAAGTTTTGCTTTTTTGCCTACTTTTTCTATATATCGATACAAGTCTATTTGTGGAACTTGTTTTCCAAGATGCAAAACAACTTGTCGATAAACTCTAGAGGTCTCTCGATATTTCTCGTTGTTAACTGCAGAAATTTCTCTTAATGTCCGTGGTATTCCAAATTCTCTACATGCAACATATAAAGAGGCGGCTAAAACTGTATTGATTTTTCTTCCACGAACCAATCCAGCTTCCTGAACTTTTCTATAGATATATGCTGTTTTTTCTATTACAGCATTTGATAAACTAAGTTTATCTTTTAAGGAGTCTAATTGTCTAAACGCTCCAATTAAATTTCGAGCAGATTTATTAATTTGAGATCGTTTATCCTGATATCTCATTTTATTTAGACGTGTCACCATCATAGAATTGATGACATTTCCACTAGCATCCCTGTTTGTGTCGCCTATTTTTGTTGTTAGTCCTTGATCATAAAGGGTTAGAGACGAAGGATTTCCATTTCTTGTATCACTTATATTATCTTCGGCTTTATGCCATATCTTTTTGGTGTCTTCTAAATATTGAACTACAACTATACCGCATCTATTACAAATAATCTCGCCAGATTCAACATCTGTGATCATTTTGGATACACTAGGATCACACATTTCACATTGAATTACGGTTTGCATTTTTTTTGTTTGTATTTACTATAATAATATACAAACAAATATATAAATATTATATTTAAAGTTATAATTTTTACATAAAAGAGACAAGAGAATATTAACGTCATAACCTGAACTAATAAGCATCATCATTTGGTGGTGATCGGACTATGAAGATACTATAATAGACTCAGGCTATGACTGGTAGTCTGGTGACAATTATGCGATACAATGATCAAAGAATAATTCATGGCAATTCTATTTATCATTTTTTAAATACTTTATCTGATTTTTATACAACAATTTTTACTTTAAAGTATTTTCTTAAATTTAAAGAATTATTATTAAAATATTAATTTGTAGATATAAATTATTATTGAATCATACTGGTATACAGATAAGAATATAGTTGACCATTGATTGGACACAATTTTGTAGTTCAATATGCATATCAAAATTAAGGTTTATCCAGAAATTTATTCTTAATCTTAAATTAAAGATTTATCAGTGATAGTACCTAAAATTTAAAAATATTATAATAAAAAATAATTTTTAAATTTGATATATAGTCATTATATTTTAACTAATACTAATAGCGATATATTATTCCAATCCTACTGCAAGAGAAAAAGGATGTTGTAAAAGATATTCTTTGTGCCAAGGAATATCGAGTGCTGTCCAAGAAACACCAGAATCAGTAGAGCTGAATATTCCACGATTGTTGATAGCATAAAATTCTCCAGCATTATTTGGATTTGAAGCAAGAATTGTAATTATTGTTCCTTTAGATTCGGGAAGACCTTTTGAAACAACCTTCCAGTTTTCACTATCTGCTGATCTCCTGTATACAAAAGATTCTGCATTTTCAATATAGTGTGCTTGTTGTGCTGAGAGCGAAGATGATACAACCATATTTTGGGGATTAGCTGAATCTACAGCAAGTCCAACGAGATAATTATGCCTAAGTCCTTCTGTTGGACTGTTCCATGATTCTCCATAATCAAAGCTTTCAAAATAGCCATCACCTGCAGCAGAGTATAGCCGTTTAGGTGCCTTCTTATGAGTCGCCAAAGTATGAGTATCATAAGGACCTTGCTTCACTCGGTCTATCCAACTTCTACCACCATCATGGCTCTGAACTACGGCTCCAGCTTCTATGGCAACAAAAATATAATTCGAATTATTTATGTCCGGTTCAATCCAACGAACATGATGCGTCCAAGGTCTCGGGGGAAAACTCCATGTAACAGCTGATTCCAAATTGTTGAGGCCATGCATTCTTTCCCAAGATTCACCTCTATCATTTGATATATAGAGTGCGCTTGGCTCGGTTCCAACAAATATCTTGTTGAATCCATTATTTTTCTCTTCTAGAACACTTATAGAAACTGAAGTTATATTAGAAGTGGAGATTCCATTCTTTCCGATACTATCCCAAGTTTGTCCATTATCATCCGTCTTCCACAAACCTTCGCCAAATGTTCCACAATATCCTCTCTTTGGATTCTTGCGATCGAATGCTATAGATTGTGGATGACTTCCTCTCAAATTCTCATGAGTCTTCCATCCAGTCTTTGAAGATTCAAGAACAAGGACAGAATTTTGCATTCCAGCTATAAGTGTAGTCATTGAAAGAAAGAACATCCTCCTTTTTGTATGTCGTCTTCTTTTATCATCTTGAATATTTTTCAACTACTTTTTTTATTCTCTCACGTTCTTCCATGGATGGCTTTACCAAATTTGTATCCATGGCCCAGTATTTTCCTTTATGGTATGCAAGTGGTACTTTGTCAGGATTATTAGAAGCTTCAACAACTTCGCCAACAAATGTAATATGATCACCTAGAGTGATTTCTTTATATAATCTACATTCAATATTTAATGCAGCTCCTTTTACCATAAGAGAATTTATTTTCTTTGCGTTGTAGAATTCAAATCCAATCTCTTTTAATGCATTGACCTTGTCATACATACTACCGGTATAACCACCTGCTACACTAGCTAATATCGATTGATCACTTGCACACAAGTTAACTCCAAATTCTTTTGAAGTTCTAATATTCTCAACTGTAGCCTTTGTGTGGCCTAGAGAA
>DASVFI010000178.1:0-2685 GCA_036380115.1 Nitrososphaeraceae archaeon
CCCATGACTTATTAACAGGCGAATCTTCCCAAATAGAAGAATACTGTGCAAAGTATGGCTTTTTAGCATCGCCTAATTGTTGATTTTCAGTTGGTAAAATTATACATATGTTTATATAAAATAATATAATTTTCTTTCAAAATGGTTCTAATTAAGACTACAATATCGTTAGTACAAATTGTATTTATTAATTCTTCGAATTCTAATTCTATGTAGTGAATATGTTATTATTTTAATTATTAATATAATGGCCATATCCTGAACAGGTAGAAAGGAAGAGATAGACTTTTGGAAAGATTCTTCCTCAGATTATGGTAATTACTAGTATAGTTCGAGTGATCTATCTATCCATTGTTACGTTATAAAATTCTATGAAACAAATTGGACTTATTAGTATTATTCAATTTCCCATTCTATGGTATCAATAGTAGTAGCAAAATCACTCTCTAAAGTAGTAGGTTAATAATGAATTAACCAAATCACTTATAATTTATTAAAATTCTAACTAACTAACTCTTTTGCTTTGATACTTTTTGATAATGTTCTTCACATAATGGAAAGGTTCGATCTACATCTTCGTCAAAAAAGGTTCTTGTAGCAAATTTAGAACAGTCCTGCGAACCTTCCTTTTTTCCAATTGGTGTTGATGCATAATAACAAGGTAGATCTTTGATTGTGTTATTCATTTCTTAGTAAACCTCACTATTTTAATATATTAAAAATAATATACATAAATTAAAATTATTAACTCTAGCCGCTCTTTCTCATGTTTGAGAATGATATTATGAAATCTATATTTCAAACCTGATTGTTGTTTTTGTTGTTTCTTTTTATTTTTCACAATCTTAATTACCTAAACCTTATCTATTTTGCTAGTTTGTATAACAGAATGCAGATATTTCAGATTATCATCATTAGATGATTGTTTTTTATTCAATTCAACTAATATACATATTTTTTCTTGCTAGTTCTTTTTTCATCTTTATAATTTTTTATTTACAGGAGGTTTTGAATCACTTTTCCTTTAAATATTTCATAAATTGTAATTGTTATTTAAAATTTAATGAGTGTGTATTTTTGTCTTTTTTAAATATACAAAAATAGAGGCAGTGTTGTAGATAACCATTGATGACATTTAAACTATGATAATTTAGATAAAATTTATATAAAACTTTTCTTTAAAAATTATATGGAATTTACTCATATTTTATTGATTTATGCTATTTCTGTTATTTTAACGATATCAATTATTATACTCCTAGCATTTGAACAATCTAATTTTGTTGATTTGAAAACATATGCCTACTCTCAAGGAAAATTTCTCATAGATAATCCTTCTAATTGGAATATAGATCCCAAAGAGAAAAAATATAATTTGAATAATAAATAACAACTTTCATTAGCATTTCAAGTCCCTTTTTTGTTATCAAGTTCCAAAGTTTTGTTGTTGTTTGTAACATTAATTTATGATAATCATATATACTCTCTGGACAGAAGTTTTTGTTTTTTAAAATTTGATTTTTTTACTAGATGAAGTGTATTAGGATTATAGATTTTCAATAAAAAAAATTAATCTATAATTAAAATGAATTAAAATGTAGATCCTTTAATTATTTAGATTGAGGAGGAATTATTTCCCTTATTTCTATATCATATATATCAAATTTAAAATCATTTGCTTTGATTATAACAATGGGAGAACCCCATGTAATTGCCTGGCCATTTGTCTCAGCACCACACTCTTTCATAGCATCTCCCCAATCACCATTATCTATTAATTCATGCACTTTTTTATATGGTCCTTTGCCACCATTTTCTGTATCAACCCAAGTTTCTAGTTTTACTGCAGTATCATTTACATTGTATACTATTCCTTTAAATCCAATTATCTTGCCATAAATGTTTCCCACGGTTAAAGTTTCATTGTAGCGTTCCCATTCATAATCAATATGAAACTGTTCTTTTTTCATTCTCAAATTACCTTCATTTGAGATATTGTTGTGATAACTTGACCCTCCACAGAAATATTTGGGTTCCTCATCAGACTTTTTATATTCATTATCAAGTTGACTGTGCGAGATAGACCTTGTTACTAGTGAAAGAGAATGCTGTTCTCCTTTGGAGCGTGCTGAATCAAGTAGTTTAAAAATCAAGGTGACTTCTACATTTTTCCAATCGCTTGGTTTATACCAATATCCGATCTCTTTCAATTCTGAATAATTCCAACTTTGAACTATACTTTTGGACATATTTTCTTCTAAAATCTTTTTATCAGGTATTATTCCTGCATCCTTAGTATGAATATCTACCCTAGGTCTGCCATAATCTATTCTCCAACTTCCGTCATCATTTTGTTTTGTAAAAATTTCTTCATTCTCTCGTTCATCTACTTGAATGTGATCATTTGGATTAGTAATATTAAATCTGTATGTCTCTCCATTTGGTACAGTTTGATAAACCTCAGGTATTACTATTCGTTGTATAGGAAAGAAAGATCTATAAGCAGGATCTATTTTATAAGATTCTGAATTATCCTTTTTTTTATTGTTTTCTTTATTTTTATCTTTATCACTATCTTCTTTTGTTTGTTCTTGTTCTTTTTTTAGGATATTTTTCTTATTTTTGTCGCTTTTTTCTTCTTCTTTGTTGTTAATATTGTCTTTTTGCGCGTCGATATATAATGGA
>DASVFI010000179.1:0-10189 GCA_036380115.1 Nitrososphaeraceae archaeon
AAGAACCATCAACAAAAATTGTTTTAACTATCTTAATTAATTATAATATCTTCCAGTAAAGTCACGAATCACAAAAAGGACATAATCAAGGGTATCTTCTTCTAGTCTGTACTTCAACATTTCATCTTTTAGTTCAGCATTTTTCTTTTTGTTTATGGCTATATCTCTTTTGTTGTCAAGTTCATCTATAATATTATCTATTATTACTTGTTCTTCATTCTGTTGTTGATTAATTTCCTTCTTTAGTAATAAATCATCTTTGTATTTTTTCAAAACCCAATCTATCAACTCAATTCTCTTTTCATGATCTTCTTTATAGGTAGGATGACAATTAGGCTTTATTTGCTTTTGATTGTGAGTTCTAATAGATAGAAGATGTTTTTCTAACTTGATGCTTTCTGCTGTGCTGATTCTTTGGTCATATTCACTTTGATTTATCCATGGATCAAGATTTGGCATTATCTAAAACACAAAAAAGCCATTTATTAGTAGGAGAGATACTTTATCAGAGGGAGATCGTAACAGAATAACATTATAGAAGGTAATATCTTGCCAAATCATTATCGGAAAGACTAAACCTTAGTTAAAATGGTTGAAGCAATCAAAAATATTACAGATTCAACAAGCATTTTGTTTTATCCAATTACTTTACCTTATTAGTAAATTAAAGGCATAGATAATTGAGTGTCATAATTTATAGAAAGAGTAGTTTCACAATTAAATAATTTAATTTAATTCGAATTAAATATTATAATGTTAATAATAATAATAGATACTTACATAAACCCTCACTGGAATCCCTGATATATTGATAATAATTTTTCCTTCAGTGAGTATAAATTAATGTTGTAATTCTTACACTTTGTATTTGTAAATATTTTAAAAAAGTATAATTTTTAACAAGTTTTATGATTATCCTAATAACACTTTTACAGTCTTTAAATAATCAATTTAAATATTTATACATATGAACAATAATAATACAAAAACAATAATTCTCTGTGAATCCTTTGGGGATCATATTTGTGAATGTGGTTTCTGTTGTAATGACGGATAATAAAAAGAACATAGTATACAGAAAATGAATAGATAAGTATTACATCCAACTAATTATAGTCTACTATTTTGTAAGTTTAATCGATTACTCATTAAAAATTTACTTTTCATTATTAGTAGAAGGCTATGGTTTCATCTTCTTCTTATTTCTTCTTCTTCTTCTTCTTCTTCTTCTTATTCTTTTACCAATAATTTGTCTTCAAGTATTATATAATATGCTTTCCAGATTTGTGTACTCGAAAATAACGTCATTCAGTCCAAAGACAACTAGGATTTCATACTACCATAGCCTCCTAAATTTTGCTCCTAATCAGAGGGCTATGGCTTTTAATAATATTTATATAATTAACCCTGTTTACAGGTTACTTTATTGTTTAAAAGTATAAATAAAAAATTATACTATTTCGAGATTGAAAACCAAAGATTGGATAAAGTAATGTGTTAAATCCCTCCGTGCCCGATCTGATAGCGAAACCAGATTATATCACATTTATCATATGATTGTATAATTTGACATTAACCCTTATTATGGATGAAATCTTATTAAAAATACTATTTGTTTCATGAATGAAATACCAGAAAAAGAAGCAATACCAAATAAGAAACTCGAAAAAGAAAAACAATTTAAACAAGAAGAGAAACCAATTACTGTAAATTCAGCGTAAAAACTAATAATAACCATTTTTTATTTTATAGATTTTTTTATATATTTATAAATCTATTATTTTAGTGATATTGTGTGAATCAATATTATAAAACAATTTTCAGTATCAAATTGAATAAGATCATTATTAATTCTAATAGTTACTAATCATTCCATCATTAATTATGTAGTATATGTTACTAAATGATTCTACGTATTCCAAATATAATTAAAACATTACATAATAATTATGGAATCTCAATATTAATATGAAAGATTTATCTAAAGATGAATATTTCAAATTCATTTTCTAAAAACAGTATAATTGAGATTTTACTTATTTGTCTGATAATAAATTGAAAATGTTACTGAATTATATAACTTAGTATATCTATACCTACAATCTAATGAATAAGATAAATAAGGAATAAGATTCACTTTACTAAACAAAATCATAAAAGATCAATATAAAAGATTACACTGCTATAACATCATAATCAAAAGATCTTTTAGAATTCTTCGTAGACCAGATATATTTTAGTATCGTCTTAGTAAATATGAATCGTTTTGATGCTACTACTGCTGCAGCAAGAAAAACTATTACATTATTTTTAACTATTATTTTATTAACTCGAACAATTACCTCATTTTATCAATCTTCATTATTATCATCACCATCTTCCATCTTCATTATTATCATCACCATCTTTTATCACAGATGTACAAATTCAATCAAGAAGTAATCTGCTAGACAATATTGATTGTGACAACATTAACCTCAACGGAAATGATATAGATATTGACGCATTGCCTGAATCTTTATTTGATTTAGCCGCTCAAGCACAAAACAGGAGATGCAGAGATTGGCAATGGTGAACAAATATTTGGTTTTGACAAGGAGTTTCTTTTCAAGTGTATAAATAACAACGATAACGAACAAAGTATATTATCATCATCAATACCTACACCACCAACTCCACCACCACTAATAGGTACAGAAACACTTACAGTTATCAAAAATGTAGACTGTCAAACAGATCCTGAAACATGTAAACAGAATCCAATTCTACCTTCGCAATTCAATATTGTAATAGAAGGTAACAATCCATCTGATACTAACTTTCCTGGCTCATCTTTAGGTACAGATGTTGAATTAGAACCAGGACAATATAGCATATCAGAACAAGGATTTGATCCTGTTACACCTCAAATATGTACTGATATGGAATTTGAAGCAGGTTCAACCTTGGAAAATAACTTGTTTATCTTGTTTAATTGATAAATAGTATTTTTTTCATATAGAAACGACATGGAATCAAAAGTTTCTTTAACAATAGCAATTTCGTCCATTCTTGCATTTGCTTTAATTACAACAATACCAGCAGCATTTGTAAATGTATTAGCACAAGAAGAAAATACAACTGGAATGTCTCAAGATCAAACTAGTGAAGGAAGTGAATCTACAGCATTTAATCCAGAAGAGATAATCAAAAAAGAAGCACGTGGATTGGGAGATGCTAATCTTGGTGAAGTTCAAGAAGTTACAGGAGAATTCATAGTAACGCAAAAAGGTACTGTAGACAAAGAACAATATTATATTCCTATAAATTTAGTAGACCATTTTGATGGCAGTACTGTCTTTTTTACAATAAGTGAAGAAGAAGCAAAACAATACAAAAGGGATTAAATTCTTTTACAAAAATTATTATTATTTTTATGTAGTAATTTTTGTTATTAATTTTAGTTGTATCTATATAAGTTTAGATAAGTATCTACTATTTTTAGGAGAATTCTACTAGTGCTATCACAATAAATATTTTTATAAAAATTAGAGTATAAAAAGAATCAAAAAATGCTATACAATAAAATATTTATGGTATTTTCAGCAGCAGCAGCAACACTATTTTTTATTTCGACACTACTGTCAATGGCAATATTCACTAATGTTTCTGTCTTTGCTCAATCGGAAGGAACTACTAATCAAACAGGTGAATCATTAAAACAAAATGCTAGTGATATGGTATCAAACATCAGTAAAGAAGTAAAGAGCAAAGGATCTAATATTACTAAAGAAGTAGCAAAAGATGTTGCTGCAAATATAGGAAAACACCTACAAGATTTAGCAAAGT
The DNA here is from genome assembly GCA_036380115.1 of Nitrososphaeraceae archaeon. Classification (GTDB taxonomy): domain Archaea; phylum Thermoproteota; class Nitrososphaeria; order Nitrososphaerales; family Nitrososphaeraceae; genus TH1177. Next base: position 3,829 of record DASVFI010000179.1, read on the forward strand.
AATTCATTTTTATATTTTTTTAGTGAGGGTGATTTTTTTATAATAATGATTCATTCTTATTTGTATCTTTTAATAAAAATTTTGTAACATTTCAAAAAAGCAAAAGACCTAGCACTGGTATGCATATCTGATAGGACAAAAACGCTGTCAGGTTTGTCAAATCTTTTTTATTAATTGGCAAGGTTTGTTTTGCTCATGTTGTGGATGTCGATTAAGAAATAAACCAAGAAATGGTAAATTCAAACTAACATTAAGTAACCATACCAAAAATAACAGTAAATAATAATTTACAATTAATCTATTACACTGGTAATATAGACAAATAAAATTCTTGTTATAGAACTTGTAAAAAACAAAAATAAGAAGAAACTAATACGAGAATTCCAATGAATTTATCAGATTAATATGAATGATCAGATTAATATGAATGAAAAGAAAGATATATTTTAACTGTTTCATCCTCCCTTATGTTTAAAGTGATTCTTCGTTTTAATAGTAATATTTATTAGATTGATCTATATTATGAATCGTACAATATAGTATATATTTATAATTTTTAATTCAGATTTCTGTTATTAATATTAATTTTTAATATCGGTACAACAATTTTATTCTTTAGATAGAGAATGAGAAATGGCAAATAATTAATAAATCCGTAAATGGTTACAATCTTCAATCAATCATAGGTAGAATAGGATATATTCACCAATCAACTAACTAATCAAACAAATAGTTGTTGTCATAGTCTGGATGGAGCAGGTATATTCCTAATATGTTCATCTTCTTTGTTTTTTCAGGCTATGGCAATAATATATTATTCTAACATCTAAATCTCTAAAAGAATATTTCCAGAAGTTATAAATACTTTAATGTGAAGGAGGAATTTACCAGTCTCAAGGGAAATATCGTCTTGTCATAGTCTGGACATATGAACCCAATTCACTACTATTAGGTCAGGCTATGACAATAAATTATCTTTAATTAATATATAGTATTAACAGATAATTGTACCATTATTAATCCGGTGGTGGTAGTTTCAATCCAATCAAGAAAGAACGACTACTACAATCACAAATCATCATCATTACCATGGCATCCTAAATTTGCTCCTATTCTAACCAAGAGGGCCATGATTTCTTATTTTAAATTGTATATTAAATTTGAAATTAAGGTTTATAACGCAAAAGTACAATATACATAGTGGTAGGTAGGATTGGGGTGCTAGCCGTGCCCTATTCTAGAAATCGGCTTTATGCTAGGATCAGTAACTACTAGGTAAATCCTTGGATAAGGATTACCTGCCTGTATTGTTGAGATGAAGCTACGCCGAACCGGATGGTTATGAGCAGCGAGCTATACGAAGGTATGGTCTTGACTGTTAATCCTCGAAAGGGGTGAGGTCCGGGAGGGAGCAACCCTAAGGTGACATAGCCATGCTAGTTCGTCTACGTGGCTGATCATACAATGCAGGAGAAGGGGATCTTTATCCAAGGTGGAACTAGTAGAGCTACCTTAACATTATTCTATAATATATGATTATTTTATATTATCATTTACTTGGTCTATTTTTTTCTTGAATTTTCAAATTAAGCCCTAGTTGAAGATATTAAGACTTTATATTGATTGATAAAATTCATTTTCTAAGAATAGTTATAATTCCTAGATTATAACGGAATAAAGAAAATATTTCAAAAAATTAATAAAAAAATGAACTTTTATTCAAGGTTTCAGCTGTAATTCCTATTTCATAATTCTTTAATACGGTTCCTTTTATATCCAATGCAATCTCTTGATTATCAAAAAGTATTTGATCGTTAGTAATTTTTATAGGATATCCATTATAAAATATACCATCTCCAATTATAATAATTTCATTATCTTGTATCATTAATTCTAATATTATATTTTGTTTTAGATTTTTTATACTCAAATGTTTTGCTTTATAGTTTATTTGCCAATCTCTACTTTTTTCTGCAGACCAACGATTTTGAAGCACTATCGCAATTAAATTATTGATTTTGTTAAAGAAATTAATTTCTAAAAAAATATAGTTTTTACCAGCATATTCTTCTTTCTTTATTGTTATAATATCAAAATCATCTACTACTAGAATTCTTGATATATTTACAAATGTACATTTACCTGCTTTTACAATTAAATCATTAAGTTCATTATGCTGTTCTATAGTAAAGGCATCTTCTGTATGAACTTTATTGTACGGATTTATTTTTGCATTGCGTAAAAACGATTCCGAAATTTGTCCATCATCATATTTGATATGATCTGATGGACAAATAGCAACCATATTTTCAGGTAAAAAATCCGAAATATGAGAATCTTTATTCGCTATATCTATAAATTCCAATACTGGGCACCCACAAACAATACATCCATAATTTGCTTCTTTTGAAAGTTGTTGTTGAATTTGTAATGGAGGAGTTTTAGAGGCCATGTCTGTACAACTACCTAAATCTATAATTAAAATTTTCCTTAACTTAATTTTATAATATTATGCACTAGACTTTTTCATTTGTTTAAGACAATAATTTGAACCAAAACAATAACTAATTTGGATTATTATATTGATATTTATTTAACAGCAATTACGAAAAAGGATGAATAGCGTACAATTCCATAAGGTTACTTTTCAGCAATAGTTTTTTAATGCCTGAAGAATTTCTTATTCCTGATAGAATTAAATCTACATTTTTCTTTTTCTCATAATCTAATTTCCTAATATAATTAATTTTCTTTAATTGATATATCCTGTTATTAGTTAAGAAAACATAATACAAGTATGTATTAATGATCTTGATAAGAATAACCAAATAAAATATAAAAAAAGGAATATTCAAAGAGCATTACAATCATCAACACCAGATACATCAAACAACAAAATGGTATCAATGCATATACCTCCTAATAGAAGAGAAGAGATCTTAATATTTAAAATTGTTTGGATAAGTCAAAAAAACTATACTACGAGTTCATATAATTAATTTTTTAGTTACTATATTCATAGATAATATTATTTTATCCTTAAATGAATAGAATATTTCTTAGATTTAAAAAATTATTTATAACAAAAATTGAAAAAGCATTTTAATTAATTAGATTTCAATATATTCTTTAAAAGGGTCTACAAATTCATTTAATTGATTGTTAGATTTTGTATTAGTTGATTTTAACCATTTGTCGAAAGAATAAGTTAGAAGGTAAGGGGACCATTTGAAGGTATTATTATTGAAAAACTCATTGGTATGATTTATTACAATTTTGTTGAATAAAGTATAATAAGGTAAATAGTAATTTGAGAATAAACAAGCATAATTGTTTGATAAATTATGTAGCAATGCTAAGGATAAAAAATTTGCCTCATTGTCATTATAGCAGTTACTAAGTATCATAAAAATATGATGGATAATATTACTTAAAGCACTTTGCGATATTTATTATGAATATATCATTCTCTTCATTTTGGGAATTATTTAGGAATTTGATTTCATAACTTTTTGTCAGTATTAGATTTTATTTAAGATTTCACTACTGCAGACTGAATATTTGGCCATAAATTATCAATTGCTATTGGAGTGTTTTCCCTATACCATTGTTTCAAAGATTCCTCTTCTTGTAAACTTTGTTTTAATAGAGGGATTATATCATTCTGCGGTAAATTACTAGATTTTTGCGTTATTGCTATTAATGCCTCATATCCTTTTACTTCTGCACCTTCTGCTATTGCATCTTGTTTTATTTCCATTAAATCCATCTCCTCAGGCAGTGGATTATCAGTCTTATCATCTGTTACTGAATTGAAAGTATCTTTGAGAGCTTTTTTCATCATCATAGTAGTAGGTGGCATTAATTTTGGTAAATCAGCTTTAGCATCGTTTGGGTCTCTACCGAGTTTTGTAATGAGTTGAGGTAATCTACCTTGCTGGTTTTGTGTTTTCTTGTAAATGATGTTGCAATTTATCTTTTATTTCTTGTAATGGAGTGTTTAATCTTGATTGTATTCTATCTATTGCAGCGTTTTCAGCAGATAACATTTCGTTTAGCATTTCTGTATATTTTGAATTAACGTCCTTTGTCATATTAACAATGGTGCATCCATATCATCTTATTTATCAACTCTATAACTATATCAAAAAAAATGATATTAGTATATTATCATTTAGCAATTCAGTTTCCATATTATTAGCAAAATAATAAAGTATACTTTATTTATATAGTTCTATTATGAGAGACACAATTTGCTTTTGATATGAAATAAAGATAATTTGTATTGGTAAATTGTTTGTAATTCTGTACTGATTGCTATTATAATATGGGGTTATTTTATATTCTCATAAATACCATATATCTTTCCTGTTGCTTCTGTTGTATAATTCCAAATTTCAGGATTATTAGGTAATTGGTTAAAAACATCTTTTCGATTGTTATCCAAATTTTCAAAAAATTCCTCACCAATTACCATGTGATCAGGTTGGGCACGGGAAGTCATCTTTACTACTATACTAATAGTATATCCTATAAGATCAAGATGAGGACGTTTTAATACCTTATTTTCAAATTCATCAATATCTAAACCATATTTAACTACTGCAATTTCTCCAACATCAACTCCTATCCTTACTTTTAAATCAGGATAATCGTATTGATTCAAAATGGGATTTAGACCTTCTTGTACTACTTTAATCATAGTATAAGCACAACTTATTACATTACTATATTGAAGGGAATCAAAATTATTATTATATTCTCCAGAATTGGAATCTTTATCCCTATGATTTTTAGCATTATCTGAATCCACTACAAAAAATGCTAATACGGCATCTCCAATATACTTTAGAACATATCCACCATACATGGATACTATTATAGTCATTTCTTGAGCAAAAGCTCTAATTATTGTTGTTAATTTATCAATAGGCAAGTTTAAAGACATTTTAGTAGAACCTACAAGATCAATATGTAAAATTACCAGCTTGACTTTTGATTCCATAAACTTTTCTAAAATTTTTTGCATTTCATTGACAGAAATATTAAATTCGGGATTTGCTTTCAAAGATTTCCAAATTCGAATTTGAGAATCTTTTATTACAGACTCAACATCAATAACTGCATCAAGATATAGCTTATTTAGGAATGTATTGTCTATACTATTTTGGATTTTTTTTTGTTTTTTTATTTCTTCTTCATTAGTAATTACTTGTATAACAGTATCTTGGTGTATGTCTAATTCTAAGGCTATTACTTCAGGGCTTATTCCTGAATTGTATAAATTAATTATAGTGGCTGTTTGTTCTACTTTACCAGTTAAATTTAATCACCATCTTTTATCTACCTTACTTATTATCATTATTATATTTAATAATTCGAAATATCTTTTAAATAACTGTAACAATCGTATAAATAACTACTTTTGTATTGACAAATATGAAAAAAATTTCTTTCTTTAATTAAATATTAAGAAGTATTTTACTGTTATTATCAAATGAATTTTTTGTTTCTTGATGAATTATTTGAGCTACATAATAATCTATTCCTAATGCTTCTGCAATATCTGATGGAATACTATTTAGAATCCTATCAATTGTAAATTCTGCTTGATTTAGCGATTCAATTAATCCTTGTGGTATATTAAGATGATTTAATCTATCATCCTTTGCAAATTCTTCTTTCTGTTCTTGCTGCTTTTCATAGTTGATTATGTGTGAAATCTCTCCTGATATTGTTGTTTTACTCTCTTCTGCTAATTCATTTATAGCTATAGCGTTAGCATTTTCGGATGTCCTCTTTTCTAAATCTTTTAATTTTAGTTATAATCAATCTAGTATCAACCTTTATACAATATTACTTATAACCGATATACAAATTTGTTAAAATTTTATAACAAAGTAATACAGTTAGTAAAATTTAAATTTTTTATTTAAATAATGTTTAAAAGCTACCAATATAAAGATTTGTTACAAATTGATCCACTAAGATTCCATACAAAGTAATTAAAATATAAAGATACCTTATAAAATATCATTTGGTTAATACAATTTATTTTATTTTTCATTACCATTTATTATATATTCTCTAATATAATAATAGACACATTGCAAAAGTATATTCTAGGTTATAGTGATCATGAAGTTAAAGAAGATGATGTAACAATTTCAAAAGATACTATCAATAACAAAAATAATATTTGGATAGATTTAGCAAATTAAAATTCTGCAGATCCCAGTAATCTACAACAAGTGTTCAATTTAGATAATGATTCAATAGAAAAAGTTAAAGGTAATTTGAAGAAACCTCAGCTCATGACATTGGATAATCAAATATTTACTATTTTAGTTCAGTTAAAATA
>DASVFI010000180.1:0-2226 GCA_036380115.1 Nitrososphaeraceae archaeon
TAAAAATAATTTAAATAAATTATTGATATCTTCGTCATCATCTATTATCAATATATTTTTACCTTTTGTAGTATACATTTTTACCTTCTCTAATCAAATAGCAACGTTATTCTTTATTAAGATTAGAGACAATTATTAATAAGTGATAAACAGATTGGGACTCGAACCCTTATCCATCAAATGTATGTTCTATTAAGGATATTAAAATATTCTTAATTTGAAATATCTATCTGTTTTTATTTCTTAATATTATTTTAGAAATAATTAATAACTTAATAATGCAAATCTAATCATAAAAACAAATGTCCAACAATATTAAAAAAAGGACAGATCTACTAACACCACAACTATTAAAAACACCAATAGGACGGAAAGTTACCTATGAATTCCTAAGATCCTTATCTGAAGGATGTTCAATCGAAGATGCATTAGAAAAGGCAAGATTAATTGCACAACAAAATAGTTTCTTACTGCCATTTCAAATTTCATTTATTTTAGACGTATTGAATGTCTTGGGTCCTGTAATTATTCAATTTTTTAGTGATTCTAAAAACAAATAAATTAAATGATTATTTTATATTAATATTATATAGGCACTTTAACAAATTATAAAATTAATTAAATTTTAATGGATAAGACTCATCAATCATTCTTTGCTTCTTTTCAATGAGATAAATGAATCGAAATAATTACGAAACCTACAAACTAGTTTTATTGATTTAATGGTATGTTACAAGGTTCATGAAGGCAAAAGGGAACAAGTAAAGCAGAGACTAAATACTAGAAATAATCCAATTTTAAAGAAATTAATTTATCAATGTTGATAACTTTTTAATATAATCCACAATTAATTTACTTGATATAAAAATGTCGGGAAACAAAGATGATGATAATACAAAATTCCTTTTTACTTTTACCAAAAATATTTTAAATTCTGACAGGTCTATAAGATGGGTAGGAATAACTGATCAAAATGGCACTATAATAAATGAACGATATAGAGAAGGACTAAAACTATTCCTTACTCCAGAAGAAACTCATGAATGGGCAATTAGAACAATAACTAGACATAAAACACGATTCAACCTCGAATCAAAAATGGGTAAATTAACCTATTTGTTTAGAAGGTATACAAGAATGAGCAGGTGTTTAATTCCCATCAATGAAAATTATTATTTAATATTTACTATGGATTTTGATCAATATGATTTTGATAAATTAATAATAGAAAAAATCATACCTTTAATTAATCAAGAAAAAGAGAAATTCCTTATCAACAAATGATTTACTTTTTAAAATTCTTACCTGAATCTTAGGAAATGATAAAATCTTAAATTTATTAAATATTAATACATAATATTGAGGGTTATTGAAGATTATTACAAAGTTATTCAAAGACAGATAAAAGAAGCAATTAGGAATCCCATACAAATCCATCAGGATGATGAGAAAAGAATAGAAAAAATATTTTGTGATATTTTAGAAAAAAATATACATTATGGTGTTGATGATGTTTATGTTATAATAGACGCACTAGAGCCAGAATTTAGTAAATATACAAAGAATATAATATTAGAAATTGCATTATACAAGTTACGTTTACATTCCAAAAAGACAAATGACTAATTTTCCTTTAATTTTTATATTATTATAAACCTAATTCAGAAATATCTTCCCTTTGGATTCTCTTCCAAATAGTTCCCACCTCTCTCCCTCTAGCAAGGTATCTTTCCTATTAATAAAAGACTGTTATTGTTTTTTAGATAATTGCCAAATCTTGATCCATGGCTAAATCAAAATGAATATCACCAAAGAATCAGCACAGCAGAAAGCATCAAGTTAGAAAAACATCTTCTATCTATTAGAACTCACAATCAAAAGCAAATAAAGCCTAATTGTCATCCTACATATAAAGAAGATCATGAAAAGAGAATTGAGTTGATAGATTGGGTTTTGAAAAAATACAAAGATGATTTATTACTAAAGAAGGAAATTAATCAACAACAGAATGAAGAACAAGTAATCATAGATAATATTATAGATGAACTTGACAACAAAAGAGATATAGCCATAAACAAAAAGAATAATGCTGAACTAAAAGATGAAATGTTGAAGTACAGACTAGAAGAAGATACCCTTGATTATGTCCTTTTTGTGATTCGTGACTTTACTGGAAGATATTATAATTAATTAAGATAGTTAAAACAATTTTTGTTGATGGTTCTT
>DASVFI010000181.1:0-2147 GCA_036380115.1 Nitrososphaeraceae archaeon
AAAATCAGCAGTAGAACAACAACAATCAGTTAATAGACACAATACAGAGGTAAATACTAGTACTACTACTAGCCTTTAACAATACAATCCTTTCTTCTAGGATACAAAATTTCAAAACTTAGATAGAGTAATCAAAAAAAACTTCAAGAATTAACTTTATCAACTCAAAAAAGGAGAGCTACCAAAAAACTTTTTTCCTCTTCACCAAAAAAAGATAAAATAGATATAAAAGGTGCCTTAGCTTTAGCCTCAACCATTACTTTTTTCTTTTCACTCTATCATATTTAGAGATAGGAGAAAAAGATGTTGCAACTATCAATTCACCTATTAATATTGGTATATTTTTAGTTCTCCTCCTGATAGCTGCAATTTCACTTATCCTTTTTGTTAGATTTGAAAAGAATCTTCAATGCCATTAATAGACTTGCATCTTATTACAAATAAAACTATTTTCTCTACAGTTATTACTTTCATGATTCTAGGTTTTACAACATTTATGGTATATCAGACAATTCCTGTACTTGTAAGAACATCAATACCGGAGGGTTTAGGAGGAAACGCATTAACAGCTTCAATAATATTGCTTCCATTCACTGTTATATTTCTAGTATTATCTCCATTTGTAAGCAAAATAATTACTAAATTAGGTAACTTAAAGCCATTTATTATTGCAAGTATTATTACCTTTTTAGGCCTTATCTGTATCTATTTCTTTCATGCAAATGAATTTCAGATTATGATAAGTTTAGGGATTGTAGCTATTGGATTAGCTTTGATAAATACAATTGCAATGGATATAGTGTTGATTTTGACTCCAAAACAATTTGGAGGGGTAGTAATTGGTATTGTTCAGGTTTTTACCTTTACTGGAATGGCAATAGGACCAGTGATTAGTAGTCTATATTTAGAGGGCTATCAAATGACTATTTGTAATGAAGAACAAAAATGTTCATTAATTCCATCAAAAAGTGCATTTAATTTAATATTTATTACTGCTGCAATGGCATCTTTTGTATTTATACTTATAGGACTAATTCTGAAAAGATTTATTTCTTCAAATGTCGCTAATCCATCTTCATTTACATCAACATCAATCTAAACGATAATCCATTTTTTACTTTCCAAATGCTAAATTTAAAACTATGAGGCATTGTTATATTGTCATATTAAATAATTATATTTATTTCTGATTAACTTTCATTTCTAAATTAAGTTTCTAACAATAAAAGCTAAATACAAGATAGTAATATCTTTACAATAGACTCTTATTTACGTGTTAGTTTGAAGTTCCTCTCATGATAGTAATACCTGTTGTTTTTATGAGAATAGATAATCAATTCAAATATTGTTGAATTATTTGCACTAGTTTACTTAGAGTTATTGGTTTCTTTACAATTTCCAAATTTAAATCATTATTTGGTATATCATCATATGCAGTTATTAGTATCATCTTGATTTTTGGATTTATTGCCGATATTTTACTAGCCAATTCAGAACCCTGCATTGGAGACATTCTGTAGTCTACAATAATCAATCCAAATTCATCTGGATGTTTATGAATATAATCTAGTATAATAATGGGGCTAGTAAATCCCTTTACCTTATGGCCATTATCTTGTATTACTTTTGTAAATAGAGTAACGTTATCCTCTTCATCATCCACTACAGCTATTGATTTATTATTATGATAATCTACTGCATTCAATGAATATTATCCATTGTTTATACTACAAGATATTTAAAAGCCTACAATTGACTAGGCTATGGCAATAGTTAATTATATATAAAATTTAGAGTAATATCCGTATAATGAGATTTGCGAGTCTAATTTATTTAAACTATAATGTATATTTACAATTACAATGGAAAATACTAAAGACAATAAAATATTTTTCATAATGCCCGCAGCAATATTTCTTGCAACCGTACTTGCTCTCTCAACATTCACTATTTCTACATTTGCACAGTCTGATGCTGGAGAAGCAGGTCAAGATGTAGGTCAATCCGCTGGTCAAGCAGGTCAAGACGTTCAGCAAGGTGCTGGTCAAGCAGGTCAATCCGCTAACCAAACAGGTGAAGGTATGCAAGAAGGTGCTAGTGATGTTGGTTCCAAGATAACCGAAGGTGCAAAGGACCTCGCTGGAAAT
>DASVFI010000182.1:0-4975 GCA_036380115.1 Nitrososphaeraceae archaeon
TGCTGCCTTATTTCTCTTGTATGGTTCATATTTTAAAATGGATAGCAATTCATCTTTTTCCCAAATTTCACTCTCGACATATGGAGAGATTCTCTTTGTTTTTTTATTTTTAATTTTAAGAAAATTAGGTGTTTCCCAATAATCTCTATCTATTTCTTTTTTATCCTTGTTATATAACCATCTAAAAAATAACTTTATTCGTGTTAAATAATGATTCCAACTTGTTATCCATCTTCTTTCTGGGTCTTTTGATGAATCTTTTATCTTTGTATCTAAAAATGATAATATCTGTTCTTTCTTATTGATATCGTAAAAAGTGGTGGTGTTTGATTCAAAGTAATTGGAAAATTCAACCATTACATTCAGGTTATTATTCTGATGTCTTTCCGATGAACCGTTATTCTTCATATACGTCAGAAATTCGTTTAATGTTTTACTGTTAGAAGTATTAGGTAAGTTCTGAATCTTGAAAATAGTTGTAGATAACTTGGCTACCATCTTGAATAACTCCTTCTTTCTATAAAACTTATTTTGATTCTCAATTATATGAACCCATGTATATAACGGGCTCAGAGGGATTTGAACCCACGACCAACTGCTCCGCAGGCAGCCATTCTATCCAAACTGAACTATGAGCCCACAAATATTTATCTGAATACGTGAATTATAAATTTTACATCATCATCAGTTATTGTATTTCATTTCTTTGATCCCAGCACTTTCTACAAAGTTGTCCTGATATATTCCACTTTGGCTTTGGGTTATATCGAATGAATCTCAAATTAGTTCCACAAATAGAGCAGTAATTTCTTTCTTTTTCAAATTCTTTGTCCTTTTTTTCAAAGCAATTCTTACAAATTATAGTTCCTCGTTCTAAATTCCATTGCCATCTTGGTTTTACCTGTTCTGCGTCGGATTTAATTTGACGAGAACAAATTGAACATGTATTTGATTCTCTTTCCTGTTTTTCTTTTTCTATTTGTTGCTTAGCGATATATTCTTTCGTCTTAATAATATGGCAATCACTACATAACATTCCGCTTATTTTCCATTCTTTATGGGGTTTGTACTTGTGTTGAAGTTCTCTTTTACAGAGAATACAAAATTCTTGTTTTTTCTTCCAAAATTGCAAAATGCCATTCACCTTTAATTATAATAATATAATGTCTTGAACAATATTTATAAACTAATATTACAATATATAAAAGGAGATTATTCTTTTTCAAAATTATTTACATCTGTTAATTTCAATTGTAATATATTATCAATAAATATAATTATAGTATTTTAAAAAAATAAGTTATATTTTTGAGGGAAGGCCGAATAATAGTTTTGGAAGGAATAGACAAGGCAGGAAAAGGAACTCAATGCAAACTATTGCAGAATGACATTATGAAAGCAGGATTCAATTGCAAAATCTTAGACTTTCCTGATTATTCAACTCCTATAGGCAAAGAAATACGATTGTTTCTTGATGGAAGAAGATCTTATTCTAGCCAGGTTCAACATATGCTCCTATCAGTTAACAGATGGGAAAAAAAAGAAGAGATTGAAAAGATGCTTCAAAATGGAACTATTATTATAATGGATAGATACTATCAATCGAACATTGTATATGGATTGTCTAATGGTTTAGATTTAAATTGGCTAATTAATTTAGACAAAGGCCTACCAAAAGAAGACATCGTTATTATACTAGAGATAGATCCTGCAACCTCATATAATAGAGTAAACCGCAATAGAGACTTATTTGAAAAAAACCTTGAATTTTTATCAAATGTCAAACAAAACTATCAAAAACTATCACAAGTTTACAATTGGAAAATAGTCAATGGTGAAGAAAATGTAGAAAAAATTCATCTGAAAACTTCCAGTCTTGTCAAAGAAAAATTAAACATTCAATTTTAATACTTTAACATCTTTTATCTTGAAAACACCCATTTTTGAATATAGTAAATTTTAGTGATTATATGCAGATGCAATTAGTACTTCCCAAGGAAATATAATTTCATTGTTTACAACAAATGGTAATGCATTTTTTTCAGACTCATTTTTAATTCTAGAAAGTATTTCATTATCTTTCTTAATTATATCTTTTATAGAATTTGCTGTACATTCCATGTAATCTTGCCAATACTGTTCAAATGTACCTGGACTATATGAAAAGTAATATTTTTCTATTCTGATATTAGTAAATCCTCCTTTCAATAAAGTGTCTCTTAATTTGCTACTGTCTCCCAAAGAGTGAACTGAAGGAGATCCATTAGGAATTATAGTTGGAATAAATTTGATGATATTTTTCATAATACAGCTAAAGTAAGGTACATTTTCTGAGGATCCATGAACCCCCAAAACCAATAGACCGTCTTTAGTCATTAATTCTCTTATGGAGTTTAATGTTTTTATAGGACTAGTAAAAAACATAACTACAAATTGACTTAATACCTTTGAAAATTTAATTGGAAAATAAATTTTTTCTGCATCCATCTCTATAAAATCCACATTCGAAAATTGTATTTGAGAATTGGCAATTGAAAGGGCTTCTTTTGAAATATCTATTCCAATTAATTTGCCTTTTCTACTTATTCTCTTTGATATTTTTTTTGTTAATGCTCCTGTTCCGCATCCGACATCTAAAATAAAATCAGAAGGTTGTATATCCGCAATATTTATTAATTTTTGAGTTGCACGAAAAGGTCCAATTTCACTATCAGCCCAATTGTTATGGTATTTATTTGCTACAGTATTCCAATTGGACATAGTTTTTAATTTATAAGATATTGGTTCAAACTCAGACATTATTTATGGTAACTTCTTTTACTAGTTTATTATATTTTTAAAATTGCAAATAGTATTTCTAACATAAATAAAAAATAACATGTCAAAGCAAAATAGGGAAAGTTATTGTCAAATTAAGATTACTGAAAGTCAAAGTAAGTAAGATAAATATATTATCATCATAATCAAATTAATTTGTTATCATATTGCTCTGGTGTTTTTAATTGCTTATTAACTTATTTGATTAATAAATATTATCGATAATGCATGTTTAACTCATAGTTTCCTCTTTATTTGCTCTAATATCTCTATCTTTTTGGAGACACCGACTTTTATATTTGGCTAGAATTCTATAGAGGACGCTCAAAGAAATTGACTCCCAAGATAATAATTCTTTTAATATTTAAAAAAAATTGACCAGTAGTTAGACGATTATATTAATTATAACTTTTAAAATTTTTATACCAAATCCAAATTAACTGGTCTTCTTTATTAGAATGATCAGTCAATAACATTTAAGTATTTAGAACAAAGAACTTTTTTCAATTAATAAAATTTTGAAAGAAGATGAAAGCCATTGTCTGTTATTGAGGTCAATATGAAATGATACTTTAATCTTTCACTTTAAACAAAACATGTGAAAGGATATTGTAATACTATATTACAAGAAATATTTTTTTATTTTAATAATTAATTTATCAAATTACAATTATCCAACCTTATAGTGTTAGTTACAGGCATTTCAAATGTTACTATTATAGTTTTATCATCATAGGATTCAAGACTTTTCAGTATATAAGAGGAAATTCCTTCTAAAACGAATTTATCTCCTTCTTTTTTACCATGTACAACGAATTTTAATTTATCTTCCATAGGCTAATACTATAAAAGACTTCATATTATTATTATAGTTTTTGATAATAATCTTCATAGCAAATTAATCGTATATTGTATAGTTTGATTTTACCTGTATTACCATGAAAACTAACTAGATAATTACTTAATTCATTTAAAATTTTCAATTTGAAGCAAATTGAGAATCACGAATCATGAAAAATTACAATATAACAAAAACCACCGACAAAAAACACTAATTCTAACGACAATTAGTGTATTATTTGACTTTTTCCTTTTTTACCTTAGTAGACAAGAATATATAAAGAATTATTACATCTTCTAACCAGTTCATTTTCCAATAATATTTGTAGAGAAAGTTGGCTATAATTATCCATATAATACTATTAAGGAAAATTGAAAACAGAAATCCAAAATAATAGACTAAAAGAATACCAGTAATACTACTTACTCCAATTAAGGGTATTTTTCTTTTTAATATAGATTTTAATAATGCATCCACGAATTTTTACATTGTTATTATCAACAACATATTTTATTAGAATCAATACACTTTTCAATTAACAAATTTATTCCCTTAATATAATAAAAGGAAACAACTATGTGTAAATGAAGATAAAAAAAGTATAACAAGGATTATTATATTAGTATCTAATTTTTATTAAAAGATTATTTACAAAATTTTAAAATATATCCATGTTTCTTTACTTTCTATGAGCACCGATAAAGATGTATTAAATACGGAAGTAAATGAAATAATTAATCCAGATGGAAGTGTTACACCAGAAATAGAACCAGAAGAACAACAATCACAATCACAATCACAATCAGGAAATGAATCTAGTGAATTACAAGATTATTCAATTTCAAAAAATAATATTCCATCTTTTAAGAAAATACTAGTTACTGATGACGGAAAAGATATCTCGAATAAAGCATTTAATTATGCAGTCTCTTTATCTAATTCTACCGGGGCAGAATTAATAATTCTACGTATATTAGAACATGTTGAAAAATTTGACGATGTGACTGTAGAAGGTTATAATGAGAATTCTCAAATGGATCATCAAAACTTTCATAGAAATATCAAAGGAGAGGTAATAGATGCCATGGAAGCCAAAGTCAAGAAATGCGAAGAGGCAGGGTGTAAAAATAAAATTTCATATAAATTTAGAGCAGGTAAAGCAGATGATGAAATAGTCAATGAGATAAATGAAAATAAGTTTGATCTCTTGATTTTAACAACTTCTCATATTGATTCATGGGTAAGGTCACTATTTAGTGATGCGAGAAAAATAATAAGTAATGTAAGCATACCTATCTTAATCATACAATAAATTGT
>DASVFI010000183.1:0-13192 GCA_036380115.1 Nitrososphaeraceae archaeon
TATGAATGGATGGAAACACCTGGTCATCCAGGCTCTGATAAAAAACCCCTAATGGCCAGAGAAAAAGATTGTATTTTCTGTTTGGCATGTGAAAATGTTTGTCCACCACAAGCTATCAAAATCTATCAAAAATAAGGATAACAATGTTACATTTTTTGTAATTATTTATCATGTTGAATCAGCCGATTGAAAAAGTTAAATCTCGTAGCTACTGGTGGAACTTTTGATTGTATTCATATTGGTCATATAAAACTACTTTCAGCGGCATTTAATATAGGAAATGAGGTAATAATTGGTCTAACTAGTGATCATTTTGTAAAAAGATTTAAGTCTACTTCAAATATAAAAAACAATTATCAAACAAGATATCAGAATTTAAAAGAAAAGATTTTACAGAATTTTAATTGCGTTAATTACAATATAATTAAATTAGAAGATGAATTCGGTCCTGTTGTTTCTTCCGCAGAGATTCAAGCTATAGTAGTAAGTGAAGAAACTGTAGTGAAAGTTCAAAAGCTTAATGAAATAAGAATTACTAAATGTCTAAATCCATTGAGTGTAATAGTAGTTGAAATAGCAAAGTCAGAAGATGGCCAGCCTATATCATCAACTAGAATACGAAAAGGAGAAATTGATGATAAAGGAAAAATTCTAAGAAAATGATAAAAAGAACAATTTTTTTTTATTAGAAGGATTTTATTTGATTAAACATTTTAAGATTCAATGTATTTTGATAATCCTGTTAATTTAGCATCTGCTAAAATTGATAAAAGTATTCAAAATTTAAGATCAGGCCTAGAACCAGAAATATTAGCGTATTGGTTTAAACAAATTGAGTATCAATCAATTGAAAAAGTTGAACAAGAATTGAAAGATAAAATCCATTTTCAGCAAGATAGAATCTTATGGATGAAATTCAATATCAATATCTCAATACGTGCAATTCCAATTGTTTTAGAAACAATTGAAAACAATATTTCATTAATGGAATATTCTACAGGATTGTATTTTAGAAAAATTCAAGAGATTTTACTTAACCAATTCCAGTATTCAACTGTTACTAACGAGAATACAAATAAGAATAGAAAAAATACTAAATCAAAAAAGCAAAAGACTTTACATAATAAAAAAAAGAAATTTAAAGCAAATGATTAATTGATGTGTTTAAAAATTAAAATAAGATTATTTCAGTTATTATTTTTATTATATTCTCATTGGAACTTACATATTCTACTTCGACAAATCTTCTTTTACCGTTTTTTATTTCTTTTATTAATAAAAAAAGAGATTTGGCATTATCTTTATCTTTTAATGTAATACTATGAGATGATTTATCCTTTAATCTTACTATTATTTCATTATCAATTACATTTTCAGCATCCATTACAAATATTGAATCATCTTTATGAATTGAAAATAAACTCGAGAGTTTCTCTTTTTCATATCTATCTAAACAGATAATATTGTCGAATTTTCTTTGTGTAGCCATTTTCACTCAAACATGAATTCTTTTACTTTGTCTTTAGCTTTTTCCCTCTTACTTTTAAATTCTATTACAAAATTGCGTGTATCATGAGCAAGATCACTTTTACATTCTCCACAAAGTAAATTTCCACTTTTGCATTTAATGTATCGTTCAAATGATTCTTTCTCATCATCAAAAAAATATTTAAGATACCAAAATACTGGACATATGTCAGCATTTGCTCCTAATTTTTTTTGTAGTGAAATTGTAGGTTGGCCTCCTGTAAATGATGATAGTACTTTTTTTTCAACTATTTCTGGTTCATCGGTTGTTAAGATTGCAGTTTCAGGTTTAGAAGAGGACATTTTAGATAACTGTGATAAACTAGGCAAAAATTTACTATGTATTTGAGCAGGTTTGTAAAAACCTAGTTTTTCTGCTATGTCTCTTGTGATTCTCCAATATGGATCTTGGTCTATTGCAGCTGGAATAAGAACTGGTGTAGGCACTTTTTCGATTATTGATGGAAGAAAACAAGGAGCGGCTTGTATTGGAGGGAAACCGATCATCCCTATATTGGTTGTATTTGTAAAACCAAAAACTGCCTTTGCGGTAGAAAAAGTTATTTTTCGTGCAATCTCTGTAGCAATTGGATATAAATGATTGATATGTTTAGTGTCTATAATAATTCGAGTTAATTTAGGGTTAAAACCTATTGCTATAATATCTAGTATATTTTCATACGTATATTTAGAAATTGTTTCTTTTGTTGTTCCTACGTTATACAGGTATTTTTCATCATCTGTAATTTGAAATAATAGTTTTGAACCAAATTTATCTTGCAGGTATTTAGTAAACAACCATGGTAAAATATGTCCAATATGGACAAAACCTGATGGTCCTCTACCGGTATAGAGGTAAAAGGATTCTCCATTTTCATATTTATTTAATACCCAATCCAAATCTCTATGAGAAAAAAAGTATTGTGATTTAATAAGAGGATGAACTTCTCCTGTTAGTTTTTTAATTTTTTCGATTAGTTCTATGGATAAAGATTGTGTTCCAAATTTTTCTATTAATTTAACATAATTTTTATCCTCTAAATCACCATGAACTTCCCATGGGGTAACAAGAATATCATCTTTATTTTTATTATTACAAGAATTAGTATTATTATCCAGACCAAAATCACTATTTGTAGAATGACCTGTCATTTTCTTAATTAGTGAAATTACAAACGTTTAAACGTTTAAAAATATTTTTTATTAAAGCTAATTGGAAAAATTTCAAATAAATACTGAAGAATTACATCCAATAGAAACAAAAATTTTAAATTCAATAGATACTTTTACTAAAATTTCATTAATCCACTTAATTGAGAAAACTAATCTCACTATTGATCAAATAAGAAGAGGATTACAATGGTTAAAGTTTAAAAATATAATAGAATATTCCAAACCTTCAACTATATTATTATCTCTAGATCTATTGGGAATGAGTTCTATAGAACATGGACTCCCCGAGAGAAGATTAGTTAATGCTGTAAAAGAAGGTAATACAACAATCACAAAAATATTGGATAATGGACTATTGACTCAAAGCGAAATTAATATAGCAATATCTAAGGCAAGAGCCAATAAATGGATAGAGCTAACAAATACAGAAAATACAGGATTGACTTTTAAATTAACTGACAAGTCTGAAGTTGAAAGTGCAGAGGAATTGCTGTTAAAAAAAATTTTTATAGAAAAAATTGTAAAACAAGAAGATTTATCTAATTCAGAATTAAACGTACTCAAAGCACTTTTAAAACGACCAAAATTTATTAGCATTAAAAAAGATGAAGAAAATGTAAGTCTTACGGATTTAGGAAAAAGTATTAAAACTCAATTACTCACTAAAATGGAAACACAAAATGAAAAATTAGTTACTTCTTTACTTTCCGAACATTTAGCCTCAGGAAAATGGAAGAACGTTAAATTTCGCTCAATTGATGTTGAAGCTGAAGTACCTATGGCAGTTCCAGGTAGAACGCATCCTTTGACAGATTTAATAAAAGAGATACGAGAAGCTTTCACAAGTCTAGGATTTGTGGAAATTGAAGGAGATTATATACAATCTGCTTTTTGGAACTTTGATGCCCTTTTTACTCCGCAAGATCATGCAGCAAGGGATATGCAAGATACCTTTTATTTAACAGAAAAAACAATACCAAAGTTTGAAAATAACAAATTGGTAAAAAATATCGCTGAAGCTCATTTAAAAGGTTGGAAATATAGATGGGATATTAAAAAGGCTAAAAAATTAGTTTTAAGGACACATACTACCCCGGTAACTTTAAAATACTTAGCTGAAACCAAACCAGATGAAGCAAGAATTTTTACAATAGGACGTGTTTTTAGAAATGAAAAAGTTTCGTATAAACATTTAGTAGAATTCAATCAAATTGAGGGAGTAGTTACTGGAAAAAACATAACTTTGAGAGATCTAATGGGTATTCAAACTGAATTCTATAAGAAGATTGGAATAAAAAAAATAAAATTCTGGCCAACTTTTTTCCCCTATACAGAACCATCTTTACAGTCAATGATTTACAATAATTATCTAAATAAATGGATTGAGCTTTTTGGAATGGGAATATTCAGATCAGAAGTAGTTGAACCTCTTGGTTTACGACACCTTGTTTTAGCATGGGGAGGAGGCATCGAAAGAATAGCTATGTTAAAGTATCGACTATCAGACGTAAGAGAATTATATGCTAATAAAATTGGATGGTTACGGAGCTTAAGCAAATGCCAGTTGTAAATATTTTAAAGTCACGCATTAAAGACTCATTCCCAAACGATTCGATAGAAAAGTTATTAGAACGACTTCCTTTCCTTGGATTAGATATTGAAGGAATAGATAAAGAAAAAATAAGAGTAGAATACAATCCTAATCGTCCGGACTTTTCTAGTGATACTGGAATTTTTCGATCTTTAAAGGGATTACTAAACGAGACAGTTGGATTACCTCTCTTCAAATTTTCTTTCAATAGATCATATAAAATAATAGTAGATCACCATGTAAAGCAAATAAGACCAATAATATTATTTTTTGTTGCTGCTCAAAATAAGAATATAAATGACTTTTTGTTAGATCAGCTAATTTCAATTCAAGAAGATCTTCATAATGGGATCGCTAGAGGTAGAAAAAAAGCTTCGATAGGTATTCATGATCTGGATACTATAAAATTTCCATTAATTTATTCCACCAAATCTTCAAAGGAATCCTTTATACCATTGGATCAAAATGGCCCTCTTACATTCAAAGAAATTCTATCAACTACTGATGTTGGTAAAAAGTATGGTAATTTGTTAAATAAGCATATACGTTATCCAGCACTAAATGATAATAATAATCAAATAATATCATTTCCTCCAATTATAAATAGTAATAAGACAAAAGTTACAAACAAAAGCAGGAACTTACTTATAGAAATAACAGGAATAAATTTAGAAACATGCAAGAGCATATTAGCAATACTTGCTTATTATTTGTATGAGGAAGGCTTTAAAATATATTCTGGAATTATACATGATGAAAAAAATAATTTTTCATCATTAAAAATTCTTAAAGATAATGAAGTACTGATTGATAAATATCTTATTGATAAATATTTAGGATTAGACTTAACCTTTAAAGAAATTGTCGAGACATTACATAGATCTAGAATTGGAGCTTCGATAACAAAGAATAAAAAAATAAAATGTTTAGTACCTTCTTATAGAAATGATATTATTCATCCTATAGACATTGTCGAAGAAGTTGCTATAGGATATGGAATTGATAATCTGAAACCAACTATGCCTTCATTTCAAATTTCTACAGGAATAAAAAATGCTGATTTCAATTTATACGATAAATTAAGAGAAACATTAATTGGATTAGGATTTCTAGAAATAGTTAATTTTACATTGATAGACTATACTCTTTCTACAACATTCAATTTAGCTAATGATGAACTATTAGAAAAAATCAAGGTAAATGAGAGTAAAAGTAAAGAGCATGAATTTCTTAGAACCAATATAATTTCTTCTTTGATAAATAATCTTTCACATAATGTTCATGAGGAATATCCTCAGAAAGTATTTGAAATAGGAAAAACGTTTAGCTTTCAAAACACAATCGTAGAAAACTGGAGTTTAGGGGCTCTGATTGCATCGAACACTACCAACTTTACCGAAATTAAATCAATATTGCAATCTATTTTTAAATTAAATTTTGGAGAGCAATTTACAACAAAAAAAAATGAAAGAGATTTATTTATTAGGGGTAGATCTGCTGATATATTGTTTCAAGATAAAACAATAGGTTTTGTAGGAGAACTTTCACCTCAATTTATTACTAAATTTAATTTACGCCTTCCTGTGTCTATGTTTGAATTAAATTTATCTAATCTTTTTGAAATATTGTAAGTTAATAAGTATATTCAATTGTTTTTCTTTCATTACAATTACCAAATATTCAAGAATTAAATTGACAGTGGATTATTTCTACCATATTATATTATTAATCTATTTATCACAGTCCTATTTTTATATGAGCTCTTGACAAAAAGTATAATCTTGTAATCAGTTAAATGAAAAAAATAATCGAAAGGGCCCACATAATCATTTTATAAGAGATATACCAATATCATATTACCGAATATTCTCTTGAAAGGAGAATACTTTCCTCATCCAGATGAATATTCGGCACCCCGTTATAGAGAGTGCACTAGGAGAAATACACAATAGGTGTGTATGGCTATCTATGAATAGATGTGAGTCAGAGGCGGGGGACAAAAACCTAATAAAAGCGGAGAAATCATTTGGAATACCAACTCGAAATAAAGTAGACTTGATTGATATGAATTGTAAAATTTATTGAAAAATAAAAAGGATCTAACTTATTCGTACATTATTGGGTTAAATCTATGATACTTTTTCGAATAATGTATTTAGCTTCATTAGAAATATTATATCTTTCAAGTATTGCTGTTGGATCTTTTATAAGTGAATTTCGGAATTCTGCTTCGCTTGCAGCCTTGAGCAGAATTTCACTAATAATCTCTGCATCTTTCTGACGCGAAACCAAAGTGAGTAAAAAATAGAGGATGTAATATATAAGTTTATGTAAAATCAGTAAGCTTGATAAGACTTTCACAAAATAGTTTTTTTTAATTGATCTTTCGCACTCAAAAAAAATGGACAATGAATGGAACCTCTAGAATTATTCCAATAGACAAAACTCTCTTACATGTTAGCGAAATAGCTAAAGAAATTGGGCTTACCCGGATTGCTGATATAACTTATATGGATAAATTATATATCCCTAATTACTCGTCTGTTTTACCTGGAACGGAAGATTATATATGGGTATATAGCGGAAAGGGGCCGACTAAACAGCATGCAAAGGCAAGTGCAATTATGGAAAGCATAGAAAGATATTCCTCTTTACCCAGATCTTATACTAAAAAATTTGTTACTGGAACTTATAATGAATTAACAAAATCATATAGTATTCTACATCCTTATGAAGTAATAGAACCACTTTCTTTTGATTTTCATGATGATATGTTTATGGATTATGTTAAAGGATTTGATATAATTAATAATGAGGATATTTTGGTTCCTGCTGGATTAGCATTATTTCGTTATAACCCCTCTTCTCCATCTATTAATCCTTTTGCATTTCAGCATACAAATGGTTTAGCATCAGGAAATGTTTTAGAAGAAGCCGTCTGTCATGCATTGGCCGAAGTAATTGAAAGGGATGCAATAAGCTTGGCTCAATTGCGTGCAAGTGCAATTCCATTCCATATCTTGTACAATGTATTTAATAGTTTACAAAGACAAGGATATCCGGTTAAACCATTCTCAAAAGATACGTTTCAAGATGATTATACTATTTTTCCAGATGTTTTGGTTTCTGAGAAAGATTATCTACCAATAACAAAATTAATAAAAAAATTTGAAAAATTTAATATTAAATTAATTATTAAAGAAGTTACTACAAATATTAAAATCCCTACTTTTAATGTTGCATGTGTTGAATGGATATCTCATGATTATGGTTATTTGGCCGAAGGGCATGGTACACATCCTGATAAAAGAATTGCATTATTAAGAGCGATAACTGAAGTTTCTCAGACAAGAGTAGCAAATATTCAGGGTGCTCGAGATGATCTTCGAAAAATTAAATATAATAATAATAATACTGATGATAAAAATGCATGGCAATTCATGCCTTCAAAAAAGACAATTAACTTTTCTGAAATAATGACGTATCAAAATGAGGATATTTTAGATGATATTAATCTAATTGTCAAATATCTTAAAGAAGCAGGTTTGAAGAAAGCTATAATCGTAGATTTAACAAATCCAAATATAAAAATTCCAGTAGTGAGAGCTATAATTCCTGGTTTAGAGACATTTATGATATCCAAGTCAATTATGGGCTGGCGGGCAAGGGGATTTGTATAAATGAACGTACCGATTGTTTTTTTAGGACCGTCTTTAAAACTAGACAAAGCAAGAAAAATAATCAATGCAGATTTCAAACCTCCAGCAAAAAAGGGTGACTTTATAAATTTAAGCCTAATGCCTGATACTAGAAAAATAGTTTTAATAGATGGAGTTTTTCTTCAGGATTATCCTCCAACACCTATTGAAGTATTTCAAGTTATCCGTAAAAGTAATTTCAAGGTTTATGGTGCCTCTAGTATTGGCGCATTACGTGCTGTAGAATTAGAAAAATTTGGAATGGAGGGATTTGGAAAAATTTTTGAATTATACAAAAAAGAGATTATAAATTCAGATGATGAAATCGCAGTAACCTTTGATTCTGATTATAATCTTATTTCTGAGGCAATGATAGATATTAGATATAATATTTTTTTGGCTTGGAAACTTCAAATAATTGATAAAGAAACAAAGCGAATTATGATAAATTTAGCAAAAAGGATCTACTTTCCTTATCGTAGTTATGATAATATAATTGAGAAATCATTAGATCTTTTTCCTTCACATAGAAAATTCATTTTAAAATTCAAAGACTATATCTTGAGTAACAGAATAAGTCTCAAAGAGTTGGATGCCATAAGAGTACTTAAATATATATCTTCTTTAATTGAAAAAAATACATGATAAGTGTTAATATACCTCTATGATTGTAATTTCCCTAAACTATTTTATATGATTCTTAAAAGTATTATAACATGGCTGAAAATTCCTTTAAAACAAATTTACAGTATAAATCCATATGTAAGAAAATTTTAGAAATTTCTCCTAACATTCGTTATGTTGGTATAACAAATAAATTTGGAAGAACTATTGCAGGCCAACTAAGAATTGGTATAGTTCCTTTTTTAAAACCTGAAGATATGAAAAATGAATTATTTGTTCATTCTATGATCTATAATATTAGAAAAAACTATGAAAATGCAGTTGGAGATATACAATTTATTATGATTGCAAGTTCAAATGTTGATATTATTAGTTTTCACATTAATGATTTAATATATTATATTACTTTAGAAAAGAACATAGATAAAAATGAATTATATCCGTTGATCGAAAAAACTCAAAGTGTTGCCAAATCCAACCAAATATTATAATAAAATTTTTTAACAGTAATAACTATGTTAAAGCTTTTAATTTTCCTCTCATTTCCTTGTCTTTGTAAATTGATGGATGAGATGGATCTGCTAATATAACTTCATACCATGAATGTTTACCATCTTTATAGAGAAAATACGACCCTATTATTTCCATATTTGGATACTTTTCATTTACTCTTCTTTCTGCTACTAACTTCATATTTGTTGCTTGTTTTATATGAACAACGCCGCTATGTTTCTGTCTGCGACCAGCTACTGGTCTCTGCTTTCTCATACCGCCTCTGCCAACTCTGGCTCTAATAACTACAATACCCTGTTTGGCTTTGTAGCCTAATTTTCTTGCTCTATCTAGTCGACTAGGCTTATTTATTCTATGAATTGTTAATTCTTTCCTCCAGCCAATAGCTCGAGACTTTAATTCATCGCTATTTGTCTTCCACATTGTAATCCAAGTTTTCGCCATCTGTTTGTACATTTTAAAATATAAAGAGATGCTTTCAAAAGGATATATAAAATTTCCTTTATAAAAAATTAGGGTTATTGTAAATATCTTCTTTTCTTCAAAATTACGATTTGATTTGTTTAATTTGTATGATAAATTCTATTTCTATAGTGCTATTTAATGGAAGACTTGCAACTCCTATCGCTAACCGTGAATGTTTTCCTTTTATCCCGAATAACTTTTCCAAAAGATTTGAGGCTGGATTAACAACCTTTGGATGATCATTAAATGATTCTACTGAATTTATATATGCAGAAACCTTTACTATTTTGTTTATTTTATCGAGGGTTCCAAGATGCTCCCTTAATAATGAAAGTGCATTGAGAGTACAAAGTATTGCTGCTTCTTGACCTTTTTCAATTGTTGTATCTAGTCCTATTTTTCCTTTATATTTGACTATTGAAGGGTCTGAATTTGTATCCAGTGGAATTTGACCTGAAATGTAGATCAGATCATTTACTTCAACCACTGGCAAATAGGCTCCTGCAGGGGTTGGAGGTGGAGGCAGTTCTAAACCTAATGCAAATAATTTTTCTGAAATAGTTATCAATGAAGAAGTTTAAAAAGTATTATTATTAAATGTATTAAAACATATTAACATAAATAATAAAAAAATATAAAATTTTATATGTTTAAAAAATTGTTACTATCATTAGCTGTCGCCTCAATAATTACTTATTTGGTTTATATTGGTTTGATGGACTCATTGACTCGATCTTCTATTAATTTCCTATCTATTTCTAATGATACAGCAATTTCTATTATCAGTAAACAAAATAACTTGACATCTGGACATATCGATAAAGTAATTTCAAAATATGTATATGTAAAAGGAAATGGTGAAATATATGATTCTAAATTAGATACAAATTTTATAGGTGATTATATAGGAAAAACATCTCCAACGGTGACCACTGGAAATCATTTTGGTTGGGAAGTTTATTTTCCTATAATAAATAAAACTTATTACATTGATCATTTAACAGGAGAAACTATTTCAAAAAAATAGTACGACCTTATATTCTTGTTCTAACTATTAAACGATAATAATTTTTTCATCAATTGTGAAGTAATAATTATATTTGTATTTAAAAAAATTTTATCTGTGCAAGTTAAGGGAAATGTTTTAATCTGTGACCCAATTTCATCTGTTGGAATAAACATTTTAAAAAAAGCCGGTCTGAATGTCGTGAATAGACCATCCATAACTAATTCAGAATTACTTTCAGAGGTAGAAAAGTGCGATGTGATTGTAGTAAGAAGTAGGACCAAAATTACTAGTGATATTATCTCAAAAGCAAAAAATACTAAAATAATAGCAAGAGTTGGCGTTGGATTGGATAATGTCGATATTGAATCTGCTAAAGAATACCAAATTGAGGTGGTTAATTCTCCAGAATCTGCAATCAATGCCGTTGCAGAACTAGTTATTGGTTTAATGCTGTCTATGGCTAGAAGTTTAACTTTGGCTGATAGTGAAATGAAAAAAGGAAATTGGATAAAGAAGGAACTAACTGGTATTGAATTAAAGGGGAAGTATTTGGGAATTGTAGGTGTGGGCAATATAGGTAGAAACTTAGCCAGGATTGCTAAAGCTCTACGTATGAATATTATAGGTTATGATACTTATCCAATCAAACGTGATTTTATAAATGAAGTTGGAATGATAACAACAGACTTTAATACGTTGATAGCGAGTTCAGATTTTATCTCCTGTCATGTTCCAGCAACGGCAGAAACAAAGCATATGTTTAATGAAACTACATTTTCAAAAATGAAGCCTACTGCCTTTATTATAAATTCATCAAGAGGTGAAATAGTGGATGAAAATTCATTATATGAGGCTTTAATAAAAAAAAAAATTGCTGGTGCTGCATTGGATGTGTTTGAAAAAGAACCGCCAACTAATAGAAAATTAATTGAATTATCAAATGTAATTTGTACTCCTCATATTGGTGCACAAACCAAAGAATCTCAAGATTTAGCCTCAAACGTAATAGCAGAGAAAATTATTCAAAAGTTACTAGAAAAAAATAGTGTTTGAATGGTAAAATTGTATGGACCGGGTGGGATTTGAACCCACGACCACCTACGTTTCCTCTGCCTTGGTGGCATGCAAGGCAGGTATTCTACCAGGCTAAACTACCGGCCCGTTATTCAAAACCTAAATTTATTATAATTTAAGTGTTTAATTAATTTTAACTATATTAATAGTAGAACAAGATTATGAAAATTTGAGCTATTAACAATAGGATTTGAAAGTAATACAGAGGGATATATACTTAAATCTGGTACTGCAATTGCTATTAGAAAAAAGTTAAAAAGGACACAAAAAATAATATCAATGAAAGAGAGAAAATAGGGAATCGTTCTAAAATTTTTTCTTCTTAACTATAATGCGGAAGACTTAACATAAAAAAAGGACACTAAAGTGTTACAGTTTAATGTAAGTATGTAACCGTTCCATAACTTTTGAGTTAGTAAAATAAAATAAGAATTAAGTTAGAGATAAAAATTAATTGTTATGATTGTAAATTGAAAGAGGTAGTTTGCATCATTGGTGTATCTTGTGATGAATTTTCTTTCTGCATTTTGATTGAGCAGGTATTAGTTACACAATATTTTCATAACTGTACAAAATAGTAATATTATCAATTATATATTTAAATAACTGCAAAAATCTTAGCCTTCTTTCCTTTACACAAAGAATATTTTTTGATATTAGAAGATAAAAATCGAAACCCTTTTAGGTTTTTCCCGTTGTAATAAAATTATGTCTGTTTTCTTACAAGATAGAGTCTGGGTAATGCTTTCTGAAATTTCAAAACGTGGAGTATATCCTCTTCACGGTTATAAATTAGGCCTCTTTAGATTGCCCGTGAATTTGACAGAAGAATCTACAATCAATAACATCTTTAATGAATTAAAGAAAACGAGTTTTAAACTTGATAGATATGCTGATCGAATTTATATCACTCATTCTTGGAAAGAAGAAGATAAAGATGATTTAACAGGGAAAGCATTATCAATTTCACTCGATATAACAGTAGAAATTGTAACAGGAGAAGTTATAGATATAATTTATCAAGTTAAACCTATTGAAAGTTTTGGCGATCCTTATTGGATAAAAAATTATAGACAAAAAGCAGACTTGAAGGCAAAAATGGTGATTGATACAATATTACGAAACACATCAATTGGAGATAAACTGATTGCTCACTATCAAAAACTAGAAAAACTATCCCTCGAAAAAGCTATTAGTAAACTCATAGAATTAACTCCTTTGGCAGTTAATCCTATAACTAGAAATGCAAATCCTCCTCCACTTCCAGCAGCTGCATCCATCTCCTCTCAAGAAATATCTTCTTCTTCTTCTAGGCGTTCTGTTAATCCGCCATTGTCAGCCCCGACTATTCCAAATATCCCTTCTGGTAATTCTAATACAACTATTTCTCTTACTGGTAGTGGAACTAACTATTCCAAGGTCGATGGACCTATTGATACTACATTTAAATCTAAAAGACAAAAATCAGGCAAATTCAAGGATATTAGTGTTTGGGGGCCTATTGATCCTCCAGGACAA
>DASVFI010000184.1:0-2292 GCA_036380115.1 Nitrososphaeraceae archaeon
TGATTTGCATCTTGACAGAAGTATTAAGTCGATAAAAAATTTCGATATATAAACACAGTTGCACTAACACAGTTGCACTAATAACTATTGTTTTTGAAATTAATATATAATACTAATTGATATTGTCCAGACTATGAGGATTTGACAATTATTGGTCCATCATTAATTATGGAAAGAACAAAAATAATCTAGAAATATTTAATAAAAGTATAATAACATTCTCGCTGATTGTATTATATGATAATCATGAATAATATTTTAAACTCCTCTACTAGTTTATCAGAAGTTATAGATAATAAAATAAAAATATTTGCAAATGATATTGATAATTCTGATAATTTTAATCCAAATGAAGTTGATGTTTTGATGAGAGCGTCATATTTGTTAACAAAATTATCTTCAATTAATGCTGCACTTCAATCAGTTGAAAATGAAATTATCAGCATCCAGAAATCAGACCATACAAAAGAGAATAAAATGTTTAATAAAATTCTCAAAGAAGAGATAAATACACTAAATTGGACTCTACAAAAAATTAAAAATTTTTAGAAAGTACAAACACCATTACTCTGATAATTATTTTACTTTTTAAATCGGCAACCTCTTGTTATCGGTAGTTGCGGAATGAATTGATTTTAGTTATAGATAGGATTAACAACAGCATACAACACTCATGCTTACTAAAATCATGTTTTACATTAGAAAAAATTTTCTAGTATTGATTAACTTATTACTAGCACTAAACGTCTGAAGTGGAATCATCCATGTAGTAGGGTTCTACTACTGCTACTATCTTATATTTAGGTTCTATTATTAGTAACTTATTTTAAATTGATTTAACAATTATTTAATTAATTTTTCTTTATATTAGTGGTCTAGTTTGGCTATTTATAGTAACATAATAAGAGGTTCGTTGAGGCTCATGTAGTAGTCATGTCCTCTAGTCTGGTTTTTCAGTCCAAAGAACTCCAGACAGAACCTCTTGATATAAAGTTAGATTATATAGTTAATAAGTTTAATAATTTTGAGATAAAAGTTATAATATTGAACCAAGAATGACTGAGTTCATTATCATTCTACGATTCAATGATGTCTAAACCAACATATTTTTATAACAATAATAATTATTTTATAAGAATTAGATGTTAATTTTTCTGTGTCTAAAAATGCAATAAATTAAATTTTTTAAAAGCAGTGTTATCTGATACAGTAACTAATTCACTGGTTCGGTGGAATAATATGGAAATTTCAATACAATTCCTATTTTATTGATTCTGATTGATTTATTAAAAAGTTTAAAATAATAATTCATTATCTATTGACTACTTTCTAAATAATGCAAATATTCTAGTGCTAACTATTTACAATTAATGACTAACTTTAAATAGTTTTTATAATTTATTTTCATAAATTGTCGAAAGCTATTGCCATCATTGACGATGAAATCGATTTGATTACTCTATTTAGAGAAGCCCTAGAGATGAACGGATTTCAAGTATATACATTTACAGACCCGCTTGAGGCTTACAATACACTACAAGGTAGTTTAGAAGAATATTCACTAGTATTATCAGATTTTAGAATGCCTCGAATGAATGGTAATGAGCTATGCACCAAACTAATGAGTATTAATTCTCAACTTAAGGTTATTTTAATGTCTGCTTATCCCGATGTTGAATACGATAAATCAAAATTTACATTTATCAGTAAACCTATGCCAATTGCTAAATTATTAAAAATTGTTAATGAAACTTTGGCTAAAGAAATATACTGAAAGACAATCATAGAACTTAACAATATACGATAGCTCATTTACTCTCTCATGGGTCAAAATTGGTAACATTTCTTCTAAATAACTATTACATTTGGAGTGATACCGATAGCAGTTCTAAAATAAGAGTCTTTGAAGAGATACTGTTACTATCTTGTATTTAGATATTATTTATTAGAAATTTATTTTAGAATATATAATAATCTAAATTGTTTAGTAGTTTGTCATTTACCTTATATTTGAGATTTTCTGTTATGGATAGCATCTTTTTGGATTAATATGAATATCATTTGATAAAAAGAAATTCCTAATTTGAATGCCTCAAAATCTATATTTTTTAAAACGTATTTTATCGATTCATCGTCTGATGAAGATAGTATAAACTCATCTATAATTTGTTTGAATCTATATTCATCATGGTGTTGAAACATGAGCTAATTTTATCAATATAGTTATTAAGGACTAGTTTGAAACATTAGTACTAATGCCTAACATGTAGCATAATCACTTTCAGATGAAAA
>DASVFI010000185.1:0-2869 GCA_036380115.1 Nitrososphaeraceae archaeon
TATCCTGCTCATAAAAGATAATAATACTACAAATTGAGTAAAGGAACAGTATTCTTCTTTACTTTATCTGTAGAGAAAAATGTTTACCTTTGAATAATTTGCAAAGATATACTTCGAAAGTTATGGATGATAAATTATCAATATTTCGTGTTACTCTTCCCTTTGGCTTGGATTACATAATAAACAAGAATGTTTGATATAGTATATAGTTCAATTAATTAATGAGAATATAATGGAAAGATTAAAAAAAGTATTAGGAATACTCTTTATAATAATCACTATAAATATAATTCCACTTTTGGTAAATGAAAGTAACGCACAAACACCAGGAATTACACCTATTGATCCAAAAAACGTTACCAATCAAACATTACAGGGTTATCCAACTGATGATAAAGATATGTCAACAGGTATAGAAAATAAATAAATAAAACAATTAAAATTATGAAAAACTAATTAACAATAGCTATTTTTATACAATTCAAATGTCTCTAAAAGTAATATAAAATAGAAAGAAGGAGGAATCGACTATGAATTTATCAGAACTAAATATGATTAGATTAGTTTAGAAAAAGAGGTATTATTAAAAAATATGGTTGGGAAGTGGGATGCAGATGAAGAGGCCAAAGATGTAAAAACCTATGAAACTAAAGAAGGCGCAGAATGGGGACTAGACTATATATTAAAGAAGTATCTCCGAACTAAAGGAATTAAAATCGATCCTACGAAACCTTTGGATGATGCTATAGATTTAGTTTCAAATACTTTATATTATGATATAGAATTTCACAAGTTTGCATTACAAAATTATAGAGTTTTTATTCATTATGATAAAGAAAATGATGACTTTCATATTATAAAAGTGAATGAAGATTGATTGATATCACTTTTACAACGAGTACTATATGACAAAGTGTACTGTTGATCTGTTAAGATCAGATCAAATCAATCATAGGAAAACACTGCAAGTCATTGTCATAGTCTGGATTACGATTTCATTCTATAAATCTTCAATCAGCCTTGTTCAGGCTATGATCATAATTAATTAATTAATTAAAAGTTCCTCAAATTTTAGATAGCATAATTAGCAGTGTGAATATCAGAATACATACAAAATGAATAAACACCCTCATAGCCTTCTAGATTGAACGGATATTATTTTATGGTTAGCTCTATCCGATATAGACTATGGATTTTATGAAAATTAAAAAGAGACATATAACAAAACTTTAGTTTATGCACCAAAAAGATTTTTAAAATAATCTAGTAACTTGTCTAAGGTCAAATTTACCTTTAATTCGGGTGGTAAAAAGTTAAAAGTTTTTGATAGTAAGAATTTTTCAATGACGTTTTTATCTCTTTGAAGGATTGTTTGAGTTATATTTTGTTGTATTTGTGATAATTCTTTTTGGAATTCATCTATTTGTGTATTCAAATCTTCCAATTTTAAAAGATATTGGTCGAGATTAATATTATTGTCACTTGTATTTTGTTGTGAATTTGGACTGCCAGCACTTATTTGAACATTAGGAGAATTAGTTATTGTTCGATTAAAAGTATTTGACTCAGTTTTGTTAAATTGACCTTGTTTTTCAATATATTCTATGCCTTTTTTAGTAATTTGATATAATTTGCCAGGCCCAAAACCTTTAGGAGCATAAGGACTCACCGTTCCTTCAGAAGATCCGAGAGAAGTATAAATAAAACCACTATTTACTAATTCATTAAGTATGTCATGAATGTGATCATCAGTTAAATGAAAATAATCTCTTACATCATTTATTCCAATAAAACCCTTGGAATCATAATAATATTTTAAAATTCTATCAAGATCTTGATTAGGGAAACTCATGTAAAATTTTTTTATTAATCCTTGTAAATATAAATCTAACTATAGTAATTCATATATAATCTACTATAGTAAAAAAATATATGACTGAAGACATAAAATTTCCTGCACGAATTAGTAAAATGGGAGATAATAAAATAATATGGATACCTAAGATTATGCATGATATGATAGAAAAATTTGAAGATGAAAGAGTAACAGTAACAATAACAAGAAGGAATACGACTACAACAATAAATAAAGGGAAATAACATATTTTTTAATATAGAACTAACTTTTAGTAGATCAAATTAGTTATTATTTGATCACAATAAAAATTATTTATATATTATATCATTATAAACAAATCCTAAAAAGTCTTCTGAATTAATAAAACTATCAGAATATAAATTGTCATAATTATTCGTTATATCACTTTTAATAATTTCATCTAGACTGGCACCATTATTTACCATTGTCTGTACTTGTTGTCTTATATCTTTCAACATCATAAGATACTTTTGTAGTTCCTCAGAATTTGATAATAGTCCATGACCAGGAATAATCCTTGTTTCATTATTGATTATTGAAATTATTTTTTCAATTCCTGTTATGATACCATCGATTGAACCACCACTAGAATGATCTATAAATGGATATCTTCCATTAACAAAAATATCCCCAGTATGGACTACATTGTCTTTATTAAAATAAATAATAGAATCCCCATCGGTATGTGAATGTGGAATATGATATATGTCTATTTGGTCATCATTAAAATATAAAGTAATAGATTTATTGTAAGTAATAGTAGGCAATGCATTAATTGGAGATGGCTGGTATTCTCTATTTAAAAAATCAACGAATTGTTCAGTGCTTAAGCGCTCTCGAACATTTTCATGAGCTATTACAATTGCTCCCTTATTAACTAAATTTTCATTACCACTAGTATGATCTTGATGCCAATGAGTATTAATAACAAATCTCAAAGGTTTATCAGTAATTTTATTAATTGAAGAAAGGATTTTATCAGTCAATTGT
>DASVFI010000186.1:0-7616 GCA_036380115.1 Nitrososphaeraceae archaeon
ATTTCAGACACATGGACAAATATATGATAATAATAAAGTGGTTAGAATTATAGAGAATGTTGGTTTAGATAAGTCCATCCTTGAAAAATATCCACATGAATTAAGCGGCGGAATGAAACAAAGAATTGTTATAGCTATGGCTTTAGTATTAGAACCAGATATTATCATTGCTGATGAACCTACAACCGCGCTAGATGTTCTTGTTCAGATACAAATAATTACATTATTAAAAAAACTTAAAGAAAAAGGGATTAGTATAATTTTAATTTCTCATGATCTTGCTTTAATTTCTGAATTAGTAGACAAAATAGGGATAATGCATGCAGGGAAAATTATAGAGTTCAATCTAACCAAAGAAATTATCTTTTCTCCGCAACATCCGTATACTCAACATCTAATATTTTCTACTCCTCAACTAGGCGATCCTTCTAGAGAAAAAAATATCAAATTTTGATGATGATGCCTATATTGTTGGAATAAAGACCATAAATTATATAATTGAGATACATGAATTTGTAAAACTAATTTTTCTTTAATAAAAAAATTTCTGAATTTATAAAAAATTTATATTATATAAAATTAGGATATTCATTGAAAGTCATGTAATGGCTTGTCTTTATGATAAAAAATTTTTTTTTCTAATTCTGCTAAGTGATTTTCTAATATATGTGAATTAGCACATTTGTCATGCATGATACCGATACTACAAAATTCACATGATGTCACAAAAACCAAGTCATTAAATTTTTCTTCACAAAAATTACATTTTTCAGAATCTAAATCATAATCTATTAATGGTTTTAACCAAGGTTCTCGCCATAATAACTGCATTTTATAAATTGTTTTGGATTAAACATATATATTATTTTTAATCATCGATGAGATTAATTCTTGAGAGAATATAAAAATCCTATTCCTACTGTGGATGCAATTATTCAAAAGTCCTCTTCTATTTTATTAGTCAAACGAAAAAAAGATCCATATAAAAATCAATTTGCATTACCAGGAGGTTTTGTAAATGAAGGTGAAACCATAGAAGAAGCTATTGAAAGAGAAGTCTATGAAGAAACATCATTAGAAGTTCATCCAATAGATATATTGGGTGTGTATTCTGATCCTACAAGAGATCCAAGAGGACACATGATGACTGTTGTTTTTATTGTATTAATGATTAGAGGAACTCCTACCGCTGGAGATGATGCAAAAGAAATTTCATGGATTCCGATTGAAAAACTAAATGATATTAAAATTGCATTTGATCATAAATTAGTTATACATGATTATTTACGATGGAAAAGAGAAGGAGGGACCTATTGGACACACAAACTGAGATAATTCAATTTATCGTACATTCGCTTTATAATTAACGCCATTACAATATTAGAATTCCTTCAATCCATTTATATTTAATACTTACTTATCGTTAATTATGCAATCGGCAGAGTTGGAAATAAATAAAATACGTAAAGATTTTCCCATTCTAACTCGTAAAATTAATGGTAAACCATTTGTATATTTAGATAATGCAGCTACTACCCAAAAACCATTATCAGTAATAAACAAAATTTCCGAATATTACTCCTTTTATAATTCTAATATTCATAGGGCAGTATATGATACAGCCGAGGAAGCTACTGATGCTTATGAATTAACTAGAAGTAAAGTAGGCAATTTTATAAATGCAAGATCTACAGATGAAATAATTTTTACCAGAAATGCTACCGAAGCAATAAATTTAGTAGCCTATTCATGGGGAAGAAAAAATATTAAAAATGGAGATATAATTATTTTATCTGAGCAAGAACACCATAGTAATATTGTTCCTTGGCAAATTTTAGCTAAAGAAAAAAATGCTGTGATTAAATATTTAAAAATTAATGAAACAGGAAATTTAAATTTAAACGAACTAGAATTTTATCTTAATAATAATAATAATGTAAAGTTAATATCTTTATGCCATATGTCTAATGCTTTAGGGAATATTATACCACTAGACCAAATAATAGATATGGCACATGAATATGGTATACCCATTCTCGTTGATGGTGCTCAATCTGTACCGCATATTAAAACTGATGTTACAGATCTGGATTGTGATTTTCTTGTTTTTTCAGCCCATAAAATGTTAGGGCCTACGGGCGTTGGAATTTTATATACGAAAAAAAATATTCTCGAAGAAATGGATCCCTTTATCTCTGGCGGTGACATGATTAAAGAAGTTCATAAAGAAAATACTCTCTTTAACGATTTACCATACCGATTTGAAGCTGGAACCCCTAATATTGCTGATGTTATTGGTTTTAGTGCTGCTCTTGATTATTTAAATGAAATAGGCATGGAGAATATTAGACGTCATGAAATTGACTTAACAAAATATGCACTTAAACGAATGTCGGAACTAAAACAGATAAAGCTTTATGGAGACACCAATATACATAACCGTGGAGGAATTATATCTTTTAATTTAGGTGATATCCATCCACATGATTTGGCTACTATTTTAAACAATTATGGCATTGCAATTAGGTCAGGACACCATTGTGCCCAAGTATTAATGGAAAAACTAGATATTTCAGCTACATCTAGAGCTAGTTTCTATATTTACAATACAAAAGAAGAGATCAATATATTTATTAATGCGTTAGGCGAAGCTATTAAGCTGTTTCAACTTTGAGTGATGATATTTATAGAGAAATAATCTTGGATCATTATAGAAATCCTAGAAATAAAGGAAAGATAGATAATGCAGACGTTGTTATTCATGATAGTAATCCTTTATGCGGAGACCAGATTGATATTTTTCTCAAAGTAGAAGAAGGCCAAATTAAAGATATAAAGTTCGATGGAAAAGGATGTGCTATCAGTCAGGCGAGTGCATCGATGCTAACTGAGATGGTTATGGATAAACCATTGACGACAGCTAAAGATATATCGAAAGATGAAATACTGGAAAATATAGGCTTGACCAATTTAGGCCCTGCACGGATAAAATGTGCATTACTATCTCTTAAGGTTTTAAAGATGGGTATGGTGAAATATTATTCAGATAAAGAACCTACAACAGCTGAAAAAATGGAAAAAGATTCACATCTTTATTGAATAATTTTTATTTTAATATAATAAAATCTTTTTTTAAGAATATATCATTATAATAGTATTATGTCTACTTCTATCTTTTGGAGAGATTTACCGGTACATAAGACTCTTTTTTTAGAAAAATTAGAAAATGTGAAATCTACCTGTGATACCATGATCCATGATTATATAAAATTAGAAAAATCAAATAATTTTAGTTATAGAATTCTATTGCCTAGAAATGATGAAAATAATAGACTAGCTAAAAAAATAGGACTTAGTCTTCAATTAGAATTTCTTTCTCAAATGAGAAAACGAAAAATAAAAACTTATTTGAAAGAAATTAAATATATCCACGATTCAAACCATTTTGGATGGCTATTGATTAATTCTGATTTATACCATAAAATGAATATATCTCATTCTATTGATTGAATTTTTTAGTAATAAAAGGTTTATTCAATTTTAACACCTTACATAAAATTAGTGAAATTATCAGACCGTACAGTGCTCCTCCAATAATGTCAAAAAAGTAATGTTGAAGAAGGTATAATTTACTTACTCCAATCATCATAGGAAACAGCCATAATAATTTTCCAATCCACGTATTATTTTTAAAAAAATTGAACCAATATCCTACAATTATTATGAATGCAGTGTTGCGTGCTACGTGATTGGATGGAAAGGATAAATCCCATGCTATTGGCATCATACTATCATTTTCAATCGTGTACTTTTCTGGTACCTGATATTGTGGTATGTATTGTTCTAGTGGGGATGAACGGCCAATGATTGGTTTGAGATACATTATAGATATCGATAGAACAACTATTGATATTAAAAAGATTAATCCTATCTTTCTTGTTCTTCTTATGATAGTAAAAATAATTCCAATTATTAGCATAGAAAATAAATCTCCTATAGATGAGATTATAATCATAGAAATATCCATAGTGGGATTACCACCTATATGGTAGAAATAATTAGAAATTAAATTATCAATGTTATTTGTTGCTCCAACAGTAACTAAAAGTGATAGTACGATAAATGTTAAGATTAGGGATCCAAATGCTTTAGTTTTGAGATTCAATTGATGACTCATTTTTTAATAATCCTCGTTGTGTTGTCTAATTTAAGAATAGAACGAAGAAATCTCATTTTATAGTTTACTCATTTTCATGTCTTTAATTATATGATACAAAGGGTATTTTAGAGATATTTAAATAAACACTATGTTTATCTTTGTATTTTTTATGATATATCTTGTATAGAGAAACAATGATAGTCTCAATGTCAATAGTCATTTATAGATAATTTTAGATAAAACTCTAATCTGAAACTATGTGTTTACTTATTTAAGATTAATTTTATTTTATTTTATTTTTTTTATTATCGTTCTTTTATACATACTTTAATTTTAAAAGAGGTTATTATTGTTACATGTAGAAAAAGAATATTTGTAATTAATATTCTCAATACCAAAATATTATGCTCTTGGTATATTTTTTAGAATTTTTATTAGTACTTTTATAAGCTACCTTGATTGCAATTATAGTTTGCTCTAAAGTGTGATTTTCCACTATCTGTAACATAAATATTCTCTTCAGAGTCTATTGCTATATCATGTGGAATTAAAAATTGATCATCTTTACATCCTAGAGATCCCCACATAGTAAGAAAATTACCTTCAGCATCAAATTTTTGTACTCTCACATTCCTTGTATCTACTACATAGACATTGCCTTCTGAGTCAACAACAATACCATGGTTCTCGATAAATTGACCTTCATCTTTGCCTTCACTTCCCCAATGTTTTATAAATTTTCCCTTGCTATCAAATACTGATACTCGAGAATTTTCTCTACCATCAGTAACATAAAGATAATCTTTCGAGTCTACGGTAATATCATGTTGATGAACAAACTGGCCTTTCTTGGATCCATATTTTCCCCACATATCCATAAATGTACCATTACTGTCAAATTTTTGTACTCTGGGAAGTACTTGATCACTAACATACACATTATCTTTTGAATCCAAAGCAATCCCCCATGGTTTTTTAAACTCGCCTTTCTTTTCACCTTCTTCTCCCCACATCTTTATGAAATTGCCATCATTGTCGAATTTTTGAATATTTTTTCCAGAGTATTCAGCAACATAAATGTTATTCAAGGAATCTACAGCCATACTTTCAGGTTGCAGAAATTCACCTGGGCCTTTTCCTTTTGTACCCCACTTGGTAATAAATTTTCCATCTTTATCAAATTTCTGTATATTGCAATTTTCTGCATCACTAACATACACATTATCTTGTGAATCTATAGTGATTCCATGGGCATGAAGAAATTGACCATCTTGAGAACCGACAGTCCCCCAACTACCTATAAGATTTCCATCTTTGTCAAATTTTTTTATAAAGTGAAAATCTGAAGAATAAGAATCAGAAATCATATCGCCATTGGATGATAAAACAGAATCGATTTGGTTGTTAATACAAGTCTCTTTATCATAAGTATCCTCCGAATTTGTTGCAGCAGATACATCTGCTGAATTTGTTGTTCTTGTTGTATCTTTTTCTTCTTTTTCTTTTTCTTCTACTTCTTCTTCAGAACTAAAATAATCTTCTTCATTGAATTCAAATACCTGAGCATTTATAGCAGTGATGAAATTAATAGAAATGAAGAATAAACTTATCAAACTAAATCTTACTAATGATAATTTAAGAATTTTGTTCACACACATAATAAGTTCTATATATATTATTAAGATTATATAAGA
This sequence comes from Nitrososphaeraceae archaeon, assembly GCA_036380115.1. GTDB lineage: Archaea > Thermoproteota > Nitrososphaeria > Nitrososphaerales > Nitrososphaeraceae > TH1177. Next base: position 5,854 of record DASVFI010000186.1, read on the forward strand.
AAACTCTAGACAATTTATCTAGTACAAGACTAGAAAAGATATTACATTATTGTTAGGAATTAGATGACAATTACGAATAGCTTTACTAGAATATAAATCACAAGACAACAATAATGTTCAATAAATTAATGATTATCTAATTGAGAATAAAGGAAAATCAAATTTTTTTAATAATAGATAGGACTTATTTCTATTATAAATTTGAACTTCCGTAATATTATAATTGGTATCAACAGAAAATTATTACATGGTTATCCATTTTAAGGTCTTTTTTCCTTTCTTGTTTGCTTTTATTTTTTTAAGCATTTTAATTAGTTGGAATGGTTTATTTGATGAAATTTATGGGCATGGTCTAAGTAGGGACGAATCTCTTCCTTTTGATATTGCTGGAAAACAAATTGCAATTGAAGGAATATTGGAACCTTCATTTTTAAATGAAGGTAATCAAATGCCTAGTTTTGTGGTTAGAACCCATGATGAAAAAACTAATGGAACTATAAAAGATATCAATTATAGAATAATAGCTAAATTTAAAAATGAAACCATATTGGATCAACGATTCCATTCATTAGATGGATTCATCATAGCAAATCTTATTCCTTCCAACAATTCTAATATTCATGAAATCATAAGCAAAGATCAAGTACAACAAAATTTATCAAAAAATGATCTAGTAAAAGTAAGTTCAAAGAATCCAATTACACTCAAAAGCAAAATACTTGCAGACGGTGGCTTATATAATATATCAGTAATTCTTGAAAAATCAAGCAAAGGACTAAAATTAGATTCTGATAAAAAAATAAACTTGTTTATCAGTATAGGCAAGACTATTCCTTTTGTAATAAAAATATCTTCTAATAATAATAATGGTCCCAGTAATAACGACAATATTGATAATTTAACATTAAAAGTTAAAACATTTTATGATGAGATTAAAGAGTTCCATTATGATCAAGAGAACTCAAACCTATCTTTCAAAATGCCATTTACATGGAATTTAGATTATGTAAGTCAGATTGTTAATTTACATGAAGAAATCGTCATCCCAAAATCTTTTAGGCCATTATCTACAGTTTCTTCATTTACAGGGACTTTAAACGGCATGGAAATTCCAAGAAATACAATATTAATTGATGATTATTCAGACCAACATAATAGAATTGTACATATTGTAATTACAAATTTTAAATTAAAAGAATTTGCTAATCAAATTGTAAAAGAAGGAGGAAATTCATATGCCATATTTGAACTAAAACCAATCAAATAAAATTAATTCTATTAGAATATTATTATAAACCTCTTGGTAATGTATCAATTTGTTAACAATATCGTTAATACATTACTATCTAAAATTTCTTAGAGTTATTTTTTCTTAATATTAATAACATCTTAAGATTTTAATTATGTATCTGAGTGAATAGATTCTAATTCTGATAACGACAATTTTATAATGGGGTATTTATAACAAGGCCTAAAAGGTAAATAGTAATATGATTCATTATCATTTTAATAATGGCTTAATTTGTCAAGTTCTAAAATGGTAGCAAGTACCATCTTTGTTATTGAAGTTAAATATTTTATATTCAAAGTATCTGGCGTATCTGATGATCTGTGATAATGTGGATTATTTTCTGAACCTCCATCATGTATTCCTATAACAGTATGACCTAATGCTTCGAAAGGAATAAAATCACTATTTCCAAGTTTAGACAATATAGCTTCAAGATTGGTATAATTAGAATCTATTTGCTTGATGAATAGCG
>DASVFI010000187.1:0-12980 GCA_036380115.1 Nitrososphaeraceae archaeon
AGTTCTTTTGCATTTATAAAATAAATAAACTATGAGGAAATTATGTTATTATAATTAGTTATCATATCAGGATCTATAATTCCTTGAACTACAATTTGTTTTCCATCTGATAATGTGATATCCATTGCTACCGCACTATAGGGTATCTCAAATAATTCTATTAAGTCCTTTTCATTAGTCTCATAAATCTTTTTAACATTTTTATCTTCAATCCTAAAGCCAATTATTTGATTTATTTTACGAGATCCTGACCCACCTCCTCTACCACCTGCTGATCCTTTTGATTCTTCTATTAGTAAAATAAAAATTTGATTAAAAGATGAAATATCTGCTAAATCTAATTCTTTATATGTTACTAGTAACTTTCTTTGGTGATTCAATAAAAGAGATTCTAATTCATTCATAGTTTAATAATTAATTAATTTGGAAAGTTATTATCTTTTTTTATTATCTATTCTCCATTCTATTTTCTATTATGATTTTTTCAATCTTTGCTTTGTCTGCATCTATCGGCTGGTCTGAAGGATTAGTATTTAATGCTGCTATTTTGTCTACTATCTCCATTCCATCTACTACTCTTCCAAAAACAGTATATTGATTATCTAAGAATTGTGAATCTTTAGTTACTATAAAAAATTGAGATCCTGCGCTGTTGGGATCAGCGGTTCTAGCCATAGATAATATTCCCCTTTTATGTGGAATATCGTTAAATTCTGCATCGATGGTGAAGTTGGGTCCCCCTGTTCCCCATCTATCTCTACTCTGACTATCACTCTTAGTATTAGGATCTCCCCCTTGGATAACGAAATCTTTTACTATACGATGAAAAACAGTTCCATCATAAAAACCTGTTTTTGAAAGGTTTAGAAAACTATTTACATGTTTAGGAGCAGCTTTTGGGAAAAATTCTATTGTGATATTTCCCAAAGAAGTTTTTAAAATTGCAACACTATCTGAAGAAGTCATATTAGCTTTAATCATATTTTCACTTTTTTCATCTGCTTTATTTGATTCTTTGTCTTTTGTATCATTTGCATTTAGAGTTGAATTTATAGATACAGGCTTAGGTTCGTAATTCTTATTAACTTGATAGATAAGCACTCCAAAAACTATATCTTCATTATCATTTTCGAAACTCGGGGAGGCATATACTAATTTATATGGTTGATCATTTGTTCCATTTATTGGATATTTTATATCTTTTAGATTTAGGGCTATTGTTCCACTTGAATATTCAGGTTGGATGTTAGTTAATACTCCGTTTCCAAATGATGCATAGGATATGGGAGTAAATGGAATTAATTTCCCTAATAATGTATTATTCCAGAAATTAGAATTTGGAGTAAAACCATCATCTTCTACATAATCATTTTCGGTAAATCCACCTATTCTCATAAACCATTGTTTTTTACTTTCATCACCTCCACTTCCCAAAGTGTAGAATGAGTTACCATTAGGCCCATTATGCCTATCTGCAACAATGTATACGAGTATATAATCTGCCTTTAAATCCTGAGCAATCTTAGTTGCAGTTTCTGGTTCACTCATTAACATTTTAGCTATGCCCGCTATCCGTGTTTGATTGATTGTTGCATTATCAGCTAATGTTGTTCTATTTCCTAATGTAGTTATCCAATATCCGTAATCCCACCATGAAGCTATTACTGAATTCTTAGGTGTGTTTTCAGATATCCAATCGAGGGCATGAACCCAATCTTCCACTTGCATTCGGAAACCGGTTGCTCCATTTACTATTGAGGCAGGAATATCTGCTGAACTTATCCAATTAAAGTTCTGTGGATAGATCAAACCATTATAATCAATTAACGGAATTGAGATTAAAAATACAATTACCGTCACAAACAATACCTTGACAATTGGCTTTACTTCTGGTAAAATTTTGCCTTCTTTTACATTTTTTCTAAATTCTCTATCTGAGACCTTGTTTGGATTTTCAATTCTGTTTTGCATAATGCTTCTTGTTAATTCAAAAATACCAATAGATGCTAGTATTACTATTGCTATTGAAGAATATACCATCAATCTCGCAAATGTTGCACTAACATAGAGGCCTGTAATACCTATTATTAAGGCAAAAACAGTCATATCAGTCCTTTTAGAAAATGCAACCCAAACTCCAAATCCAGCGAATATCAACAGTATAGAATAATCAGTAAAGTAGTCTACTACTGTAGGAGATGTATGTTCCGCAACTGATTCTACCAAAGGATTGTGAGAAGACAAAAAGGGATTTACGGCAACAAGATATCTAAATGATGAAGGTTGATAAGCTCCTACTACAAATATACTAATTCCTAGTAACACAAATACACCTAGGGCTGCAACAAGATTTCTGTTAATATTTTTAGTGGAACTTTTCTTATTGATAATAGTTCCCACAGTTGCAAAAATCATACCAACAATCATAGCTATTCCTGGTAATCCTATAACAAAAGAGATGCCTGGTCTAGGAAATGCCCCTGCAGTTAATAAGGTAATAAGAGTAAAAATAATAATACTATAAACAAAAATTGAATCTTTTCTAACAAATGGTAGTACAAAAAAGAAAATGGCTAATGGAATACTAAAATACTGAATCCCTCCCCAAGAAGAATTTGCTAGTCCTAAAATTAATCCTGCGCCTGCTGCTTTTAGAATGACGAATTTTAAGTTATTATGTTTTATTGATGAAATGAATAAATAAACAGATAATAATCCTAAAAAGAGCCCTAGTGGTTCGGATTTAAACCATCCTAGATTGCCTCTTTGGATTATTGCAGGCATGAAAGCAAATAATAAACTTGCTATCATACCTGCTGAAGTGCCACCTAAATTTCTAACGAGCGCAAAAATGATTATGGTTGTTAGCGATCCTATTACTACTGGAAATAATATCACAAAATCCAATAATGAACTGCCAAAACCAAAAATTTTGTACATGGTAGCTGCTATCAGATGAAGTGCAACTTGAGAAGTTTTTGGTACATCTCTTCCTTCGGGATACCAAGATTCATAATCATGCCAATTTAAATATGCTTCAAAACCATTGTCGATAATATATTTAGTAGCCCTATAATCAAAATAAGGATCGAATTCATTTAGTGCAAAACCGTATTTTATTGGATAAGATCTAATAATAAAGGCAGAAGAAAATGCTATTGCCAGAACAAGAACAACTAAAAGATGTTTAGCCTGAAAGTCAAATGTTTTGACGTGAAATAATGTTTTATTTCCTGATAACAATGTAATAAATTACTAATTTTTACTTCCTTTTTAAGGTAATGGCTATTTTCTAAATATTAAAATTGTAGAAACAAGGAAATGATATTTCTTAAAATATAAAATAAAAGATTAATACATAAAATGATTACATTGATATTGCAATTATATCTTGAATTATTTGAATATTGTGACATTATTAATATTAAATTTGACATTTCGTATTTGCAAATAATGTTGTGTTATCCTATTTTTAGTTTTAACAATGTAAAACTTTTTGAACGAGATAATATGGAAGCTTTTTTTACTAATTTATATATTTACTAAATTTATTGTATTATTAGATTATTATAATCGATCAGATTTACAATTATTTTTTTGCTATGTCTTTTGACTAATACTTTAGAAAATATATTGTTTTACTAAAGAGATGAATAAAGGAAGGGTAACAAAGTAGTTATTTCTCCATGTATAGTAACTTGCTTTGCCTCTGATTTTACCTTATTCCATGATATAGCTTCCTTCACTTCTGCTCCACTTAAACTACCATCCCATTCATTGGCAGTAGTAATATAAACAGCATAATCGAGTCCATCTCTAAATTGATTCCACCATAATGTATGATGTTTCGAGATTCCACCTCCCAACATTAATGCGCCTGTTTTATTTGCTTCAAAAATCATATCAGACATCTTAGTCTGATCTTTTAAAATATTAAAAATCATATCTTTGTGATTCTGGTAAAATAACCATATTTGATTACCAACTGCTCCATCTACTATTCCAGGGACAATAACAGGAATTTTGTTTTTGTGAGCCCAATATAAAAAAGATGATTCTTCTAATTTACTTCCTATATAGTCAAGTAATTCATAACCCGCAAATTCTTTGGTATTTTTATAAAATTCCTGAATATATTCTTGAATTTTGCTTTCTATTAAAGGGCCGTAATTTTCAATGGGAATAAATACATTGCCTAATCTATGAATATTATTTTTTTTAAGATAATAGTCGTCAACATTAAAATCCCCTGCATAGTATTTAACAAAAGATCGAGCTAAATCATGATCGAGTGCGCCACATGTAGTAATTATACAATCAAACATATTTTTTTTTATCATATCTTTAATTATTCCCCTCACTCCAGTTGAAATTATTGCCCCTACAAAAGACAAGAATTTTGTACATTGAGGTTCTGCTATCATTTTTTGTAAAATAGTAATTCCATCAACAAGATTAACTGATTCAAAGCCTCCTGATTTGGCCATTTGTTTTATAATTTCCTTTAAGTCATTGTTTTTAAGACTGTAATCTTCTATATCATATTTTGTTAATTTTTTATTATCTTTATAAATCATATAGCATTGATAATTATATCAATATAAGAATATATTTTAATTATATTTGTATTGGTATTCGAATTTTATAAAAGTCAGCTACTTATATAATTTTATGTGAATAATAAGCATACTTTTACAGGAAAAAAAATTGATCCTCAGGAGATATCTGCAAATATGTCTATTTCTAATCTTATTGATTTTTATGAATCCAGTGGATTTAATGCTAGGCGATTAGCAGAGGCGGCCCATATGTTTAAGAAAATGATAGATTCGAAAGCAACTATCTGTTTAACTATCTCGGGAGCTATGACCCCTATTGGTTTAGGTAAATCTATTTCTACATTGATCGAAAATGGATTTGTTGATTGGATTATAACAACCGGTGCTAATGCATATCACGACCTCCATTTTGCCTATGATTTACCTGTTCGACAAGGTCATTTTGATGTTGATGATGATATACTCTATTCCAAACAAATTGTTAGAATTTATGATGTTTATATTAAAGAATTAGAAACTCTACAAAGACAGGATGAAATTATCCAAACCAATATAAAAAATATGATTGAAACACCTAATGATTCAGTAAAAGAAATCTCCAGTTCCGATCTTTCATATCTGTTAGGGAAACTTGCTTATAATAAATCAGTTTATCCTGAGAAATCTTTCATGGCTTCTGCTTTTAAAAATAAAGTACCAGTATTTATTCCTGCTCTAACGGATTCCTCCATCGGAATGAATATGCTTCCACTTCTCTTTGATTCAAAATTACCCTATCTCAATTTATTATTAGATATAGCTGAATCGGCTGCACTATTATGGAAAAGCAAAATCTCTGGGGGCATAGAATTAGGTGGTGGTGTTCCAAAAAATTTCTTTCAACAAACCGGTCCTACGTTATATCAAATTTTAAAAATAAAAGAAGGAGGTCATGATTATGTGATTCAATTAACAGATGCTAGACCTGATACAGGTGGTTTATCTGGAGCTACTATTCAAGAAGGAAAAAGTTGGGGTAAAATTAAAACCTCTCATTCAGGAAATGTTATTGTATATGGAGATTCATCTGTGTATTTTCCTATATTATGTTCATATGTTCTAGCAGAATGTAAACCAAGGAAACCAAAGAGACTATATGAAGTGAAAGATAAATTTGTAAAAGAAATGAAGACCAATTATTTCAAAAGTAAAAGGAAAAGCAAATAACTTGAGCAGTTTATTATTTAAATCTTAAATAATACAATTTCTTTATTTTGTAATATTTCTGTAATTCTTTTTTTTATCTCGTCTATATTAATTCCATAATAAATAGACTTTTTTACAGTTGAAAACTTTATCATTGATCTTTCCAGTATGGATAAACATACATTGTATTCATCTTTTTGATAATGAACGAAAGCAGCACAAACTAATATTAATCCATTCAACAATTGCTTTTCCTCTCCATGTGATTCTTTCCAAATCATTTCTAATGCTTCATGAGACCACCAGTATTTCTCATCGTTAAAAAGAACTATGGAATTATTGATAGCTTCATTTTTAGTGTAATGTCTTTCTTTTACTTCAATCACTTCTTTTATAGATGAAACCGTTTTTAACAAATTCAAAACCTTATCTACCTCATATGTTTTTGGGATACTGATATCTAATTCGATAAATTTGGTAGAAATACGGCAGTCTCTTATTATTATCTCTATTGACTGAGTTAACTCTCTTGTTTTTTTTAGAATTAGATTTGCATCTGAAGGTAAAAATTGTTTGTTATATAAATAAAGCATAAACCTATTTAAGTTGGATTTATTCATTTTCTAATTCGTTATCTTATGTTAAACAGTATAATAATTAAAAATATATAGCAAAACAATTTAAAAATATTTTTGGGCTTAAGTTTATCTGATAAAAAAGAATTGGAATCTCTACTTAAATTTCGTTCTTTAGATATGGATAAAATGATCAACTTTTCTAAAACTCTTCTTCCTTCCCAGGGTAATATAGAAGATTTTTCTTATGGGTTGATTGTAGGAATAATAATAGGTAGTTATTCTGAAAAATTTTTTCAAAGACATGGTAGAAATCCAGATAACGATGAATTAATGGATATCTACTTTACAATGTCCTTACGATCTGCAAAAATCAGAAAGTCAATATTAGATAAGTTGATTTAATCTATTCCTTTAGCATCTTTTAAATTTGTATAGTATTATCAATTAGATTTTTAACTATCCTTCTAATTTTTATACTATGGCTAATAATACTGAATTTGGATTAGCAGTAATGAGCCGTATGTTAAAAAAAGCAGGAGCTGAAAGAGTTAGTGATGAAGCCTCAGATACACTAAGAAAAATCCTTGAGGAAATTGCAAATAACATATCTAAAAGTGCTATAGATCTTGCTAATCATGCTGGCAGAAAAACAATAAAGTCCGATGATATTCTACTTGCCTATAAAAATACCTATAAAAAATGAATAGAAATTCACTCAGAAAAAATTATTTTAATGGAGGAAATTAGTCAAATATTTTAAAATCTATATTACACAATTGTCTTTTATATGAAAAAGAACTCAAATTTATAAGTCTCTTTTCTGAGGTTAGTATTATAATTTGGTGGGGTGGCAGAGCGGCTATGCGTTCGCCTGCAGAATAGCAGAAAGCGAATATATAAGGGTTCAAATCCCTTCCCCACCTTTGAATAGATGTTTACTTCAATAGCAATTAAAAACTATATTACTTTGTATAAGTTTCTTTTAATGCTTGGCCATAAGTTAAGGTAGCTTTTTTTCTTAGATAGGGAATTAACCTATAATGTAACGAATAAATATTTTCTTCTTTAATTAAAATTCCTTTTACCACTAAAGATATTAAACCACCTGAGAGCTTTGATGACGGTATATTACTTTCTTTAGAAAAAATGACTCTTTTTATTTGATATTCGTCTATTGAGAAATATGGTCTATTCTTTTCCATGATTAAAGGCCAAACTATCATTTCCCATATTAATCGACGGTATTCTGTTGAATGAGCATGTTTTCCTTTGGAGCGAGAATCTTTGTCATTATTGATCGTAGACATATTTCATATAATTTATCTATTGGATCCGGGTCCAGGTTTTATAATCTAATACTTTTGTAGGTACAGGAATTATATCGGAAAGCATATGTTTTGATATAGATAAATAAAATAGAAATTTAGGAATAAATTTAGAAAGCAATATAATAGATTATTTTCTCGAAAAAGATATGAATCCATTTTTTATTATATTCGCAATACTTCCTGAAGGCACTGTAGTAAATGAAACAGTTTTTTTTACTTTTTTATCTATTTTGATAGGATTAGTAATCATTGCATTCTTTCTAAGAAAAAGAGGTGTAAAAGATATAGATGGCGAGTCAAATTAGTAAATCAATAATATCATTTTCTATATTGATTCAAAGTTTTTGCAATCCATTCAACGTCTTCTATTGTTTTGGCTAATCTAGAGATTTTTATACAATCTCTAATATCTTTTGATTTTAATTTGTTCCATACGACTTGTGATATTTCATTAGCAATTTCATACGGGATATCATTTTTGAGAAGGATTCCATTTGATACTTCTATAAATTTGCTACGATTATATGGTTTTAGATGAAAAATAATGAATCTAGAAAGGAGAGGAGATAATAATTTTTCTTTATTGTTACATGTTGCAAAAATCCAAGTTTTTAATTGTGTGCTTCGTGTCTTTTGTGACTTGGTTTCAGTTAAGATACCAGTCTCCATGATACTTAGCAATGATGTCTGGTCTTTGTATGGCATATGTTCTATTTCATCTACAAGTAAATATCTGGGACGATAATCAAATAAATAATCCATCATTCCTGCTTTGGTACTGTGACTACCTAAAGTAAAATATGATCTTTCTAAATTTAAAAATTCTAGCATAAATAATGTCTTTGCCGATGCGGGCGGTCCTACCAGCAATATATGTACAGGTTTATCAGAATGTAAAGACATTATAAAAATTTTTTTTATATCATCATATCCTATTATATTTTCAAAGAGACTTAGATTTTCATTATTGTGTTCTTTAATGCACTTATAGGATTCATCACTAACTTTTAAAAATTTATTCTGATTCATTTCTTCTATATATAATTTAATTGCTTTATAGGTTTTATCAGATCATGTCAATATAAGAGCATAAATATATAAATAAATAAATCTAGAATGACGGAAAAGAGAAATATAAGTTATATATAAATACTAAACATTGACGGATGTTTCAATCAATGAAGATGAAAAACATTTGGTCCTCTTTGCATTAAATTATTTGGCAGAGATGTTTGAAGAGGGGAATATTAAAGAAGAAGACTTTAAAGAAATGGGATCTCCTTCTATTAGTCTATCATCAATATATGAGCTAAAAGATAGATTAGAGGCAGAAATTATCTAACATAGTATTTCCATTTTATTTATAGATAATATTTTCCTATTACTACTCTATTGTTACTATTATTGTATTATTTGTGTTTTTTTACAATTATAATTCTTCCCATTCACATGAATAATCAGGACTATTCTCCCATAATTTTAAAAATGATTTAAAATGTATATCAAAAATCTCTGGATTTTTTCTTTTATACATTTGAAAGATTTTTCTATTTGTAGATTTTATTCCAAATAAAAAAGGTTCTAATAAAATAATTCCATTACTTTGACTATCCCTGTCTATTATAATCATATTGTGTGGTAATATTGTCTTGTAAGTTCGTATTTCAAAGTTTGATAATTCTTTAGTAGATAAAGATACAATTTTCATGTTACAAAGCTTGGAAAGACAGGAAGTAAGACTTTCATAAACATTAGGAAATACGGTCAAATATTTTATATGATTTAATAAATCGGATTGAGGATCACAAATCAAAATCTTTAATTTTATATTATTTTTTAGTATGCTTTTGAAAACTTGAATATAATTAAAGGAAAAAATTTGATCAAGGCTAACGCAAGCAACACAAATTTCTCTTTTTGAATTAACTATGATATCAAAGATTTTTACATTCTCTTTTGAGAAAATATCTATTGTATCATCTTTATTTTCTTTTTTTAATATATCTTTTATTTTTGAGGCCATAAAAGGAGTTATTGATGAAGAAATGTTCGTACTTTTTTGAATAAAATTTTCAATTGCCAATAATAAAAAAATACTACGATTCAATAAATATTTTTATTTCATATAAAGTAAATATTACTAATCATATATAGAAAAATAATGATAATAGCCTAATAAATTAATAAATTAAAGAAGATAAATTTATACTATAATTGGTGTTATCTTTTTTTAAGTAAAAGTCAGAGAAAATTAGCTAACACTTTTTTTAATATCATCCAATATATATGAAAGTTGTCTACTGTTCCATCTAAATTAAAATTTCGCCTCAATTATAAACCAATAAACTATGACGTTAAAACCGGTATGTTTGAAGTGAATTCTGAAAAGTATTCACGATATGAAGAAGCACGAGCAAATCACTGGAGATGTGATAAATGCGGAAATCGGTATTCTACTTTTAAAAAGTTAAGAAAACATAAAAAGGAAATCCATGCTTATTGAAATACAGAAATGATAAATAAATAATTGTTTTTGCAATAAAATTATTTCACTAGTTCTATATTTTTAATTTTTTTTTAAATGGATCAATTTCATATAATTCATCTATTTTTCCTTTCATTTTTATAAAAAATACATCAATACTTTTATTCTGGTCTATTCACTGAATAAACATGGAAGGATATTGTGTTAAATGCAAATCAAAACGAGAAATGAAGGATGAAAAAAAAGTAACAATGAAAAATGGAAGGCCTGCTACTCAGGGAACATGCAGCGTATGTGGGACAAAAATGTTTAAGATAGGAAAATAATTTTATTACACAATGAACACTATATTTAATATGTAATGTTATATCATTTATATGACATTCATTAATCTTCTTTTTTTTATTTTACATTATGATAAAAAACTTTCTAATCTTATTCCAAACTAATATAGTAGAAAGTTCTACGAGAAATATTATTAATTTAAATATAGTCTATTTTTGATTCTATACTATGAATTTTCTTATTCTGCCTTTTTTTCTTTCTCTTATAATAGGATCATTGAGCATAGTTTTTCTCTCTGATTTCCAATCAATTAATCCTCAATCTGATACAAATTCTACTAGTTTTGATAATATTAGTATAAAAATAACCTCTCCATCAGAAGGAAAAAAAGTACCTATTGGAGAATTGGCTATTTCTGGTATTTCAAGTGATACTCAAGAGAAAAATTGTATTGTATTTGTAGATTGGAATGATCTAAAACCTTTTCAACCTGTGAGAGCCGCTGGTCCGGGTGGAATTGATGATTTTTCAGAATGGATTTTTACATATGATTCAAAATATCATGAGATTATTGAAGGAGAGAATGAGTTAACTTCAAAAATCACCTGTTTAGTTGGTAACAAGCCTTTAACAAAATGGAATTCTCTTAATGTTACTGGCTATAATCCTGATTCTACATCCCTCTCATTTATCAAGCAAAATACAACATCAGTAAAATCAACAGATGAGCAACAAGTTCCTTTACAAACAGTAATGCCTAGTGCAAATCCCAAGAATAAGGCCCCTAATACGGTTATAGAACAAAATACTACATCATTACAGTTGTCCAATGTAATTCCTGTCGAAAAAAATTCAACATTAATAAAATCAACAGATCAACAAGAAGTTCCTTTACAAACTACAATGCATAATACAAATCCAAATACTAATGCTACTAATATGGTTATAGAACAAAATACCACTTCAGTACAGCTGTCTAACGCAACTACTACTGTTGAAGAAAATTCCACATCATTACAGTTGTCTAATTTAACTGATTCTGAAATTGAGATGGTTGTTCCAAATGAATCTCTAAATGAAAAACAAAATAATAAGACTAATACTGATTCTATTTCTGAAAGAGGAAAATCTACTATTAATAATTTCACGACTAATGAATTTTCTCAATCCAATGCTCAAAATCCTCGAATAGACTTAGATGAACAGCCACAACCACAACCACAACAACAGGAACAGGAACAACCACCAATAGCTTTAGATGAACAACAACAACAATCAAATCTTGATAACAGATCTGAAGCATCTGATACCCGACCCCCACAATCTGAAAATTTACCAACGGAGGGGGTATTTCCGCCATTTGGTTTACCCTCGATTTTCCCTTAATTTTTAATATTATTAAATAATCCATAATTAAAATGATGTCCATTGAACAGAAACATAATGAGTATCTTAGTCTGTCTCTAAAAGGATTTTTTGGAGTAATTCTTCCATTTACAAATAAAATAAAAATTCCATATTCTGCAATTAATGAAGTTTTAACAGATACAGTAAAAATAGATAAAACTAAAACAATAAAATTTATTGGCGTATCAATGGGAAATAGAAATATTGGGATTTTTTATGTTATTGGAAAAGGGAAAGTATTTTATGCTTTTTATCGAAAAAATAAATGTATTACTTTAAAATTAAAGAATGATTTTAAGTATAAAGAAGTTATTGTAGAAGTTGAAGATAAAGAAAGAGTTGCGCAGGGCATTATCAGCCATCTGCAAAAAAAATAAATAACTTAATCTAAATAAAATTATTTCATTCTTTTGCTAGTTTTTCAATAACCCATTTGTACGAAGGAAACTTCAAAAGCAGTGATTTTTTTTTGGCAAGCTTAAAATTTTTGAATTCAAACCCAGGAATAACAGTACAACCTACTAAAGTAAAGGATGATTTATCATTTACTTCTGCAGCAAACCAATTCCCTTCATTTATTATTAGTTGCAAATTTTCACCTTTATCTAAATCTTTACCAAGTTTTACAATTTTTAATTTTGAATCGTTTTCATTAAAAATATAGATGGTTAAACTACTTCCAATAAAAAAGTGCCATATTTCATCACCATTAATTTTATGAAATGCAGAAAAATCATTACCCTCTAATAAATAGAATATACAAGTTGCAAGGTTTCTATTTCCATGTTCTTGACATTGCTTTTTGGAAGCATAAATTTGTTTATAGAAACCACCTTCTATATGCCTTACTAACTCTAGCTTTTCAATCCAATATTTTGAATTATTTTCCATTTAAATTCTAAATATATAATTCTATTCTAAATAATTATTTTAGTACTTGTATATAACAAGCCATTTATTTTCCATGAATTCCTTCACTATTTTTCCGAATCAAATGAACAGATGTTGCAAAAGAAAAATATACTGTTTTAAGAAATTTTGGATTTTTAAAGTAAATTTATATATATAAAAAATTCAAATCTTAAAACATAACTAAAATCTGAATCTTAAAAGATAACTAGACACAGAATCATTTTAAACCTACATCTTTCTA
>DASVFI010000188.1:0-12027 GCA_036380115.1 Nitrososphaeraceae archaeon
ATTTCACCTTTAGCATAGGCACCAGGTGTCATTTCATGCATTCGATTCAAGCATCTAATCAGTGTCGTTTTACCACAACCAGAAGGACCTATAAATGCGGTTACAGAATTTTCTTCTATATTTAAGTTAATGTCTTTAAGGATATGTTTATCATTGAAGCCAGCATTGATATTATTGATAGTTAATTTAATTTTAGGATCAGCCTTTATGATTTCATTAGAAAGATTAGTAATTTTGATATGAGAAGCAATATTTTCATGGGCAGACATGTTTAACATATTTTTATGCTATTTTAGATAAATAAGAGAAGTGAATAGTTTGGATATAGGTTTATATAGATCTATATAGGACTATACTCTTTTTTAAAATTTATTGTTATTACTTTTTAATTGGCAATTTATTGTTGTTATAAGTAACTGCTAATTATAGTTATTATTTTTACGAATATATATTATATTGATCTTATTTGGTAGTATATTATACATTCTAATTTGAAAAAAATATTTATTGACCTCTTTTATCTTTAATGTCTAAATGATTTGTACAGCATTAATATTAATAAGTACCAAATTCCAATGCTAATATAATTTTATTGAAATTTTTCTATCTCTCAAATTAAGCCATTGACTATAAAATCATACTTCGGAAAGTCTATATGATAAAAACCAAAAGATTCAAAAAATTCATATCTTATACACTATTTTATATTAATATTTTTTCTATATGAATATTTTTTTTTCTACAATTATAACAATGATTAATATTATCGAATTTATTTGTTAAAATAGTAGCAACCCAATAACATGATTCACAGAATGCAAATTTACAATTGTATTTATCATAATAATTTTTGTTTATATTAATAATAGTTTGTTTATTAGACATTTTTATATCCAACTCCTATAATATATCAAATGGATTTAAACTACGTTAACTTATTCACTATATTTAATATAGACTATATAAATAATACATGATAAATTTCAATATTTAAACTTTAGATATAAGAACTTTTATGATTTGCCCTTATTTAGATAATCTTTCTTCTTGACATTTGATGCAAAAGATTATTGCTATTGTATTACTATACATATTTCATTTCAAATTATTATAAATACATTTTTACCAACACTCAGGAGAAGCCAAATAACTATAAATTACAGAGTTCAGTGGCTTGTGCTGAATCTGCTCCTCCCTCGGCGAAAAAATTGTGTAATATAATAATAACCATAATTGCAATAAAAGTTACACTTAAGCTACTGAATCCAAATTCTAATACTTCATTGATTGATTTCAAATTCATAGGTATATACTTTACATGAATAGATACATAAGCTGATACTATATGTTTTATATTTTGAAATATAGAAATTGTTGAAGTATCATTATTATATAGATTATTTTAACAAAATTAAATTACTATCCAATTAAGTAAATGAAAAAGAATAGAATGTTTTATTGTTATAGTTACAAATGTTTAGAGTAAATCTAAATATTTTTTATGTACTAAATAATGATTAGTATTATTACAATATCATTGGTAAAATTATGTTTAATATAATTAATTTGATATTCAAAAAAATTTGATAACAATATAGTCTAAATTCCTTAGAAAATCATTATAGATATACTACTTTTATAGTAACTAAATTTTAAAGATATAAAAAATAATGAACATTATGCAAAAAGAAAAAAGAACTTTTGAGGAATGGTGGAATAATCTTCCCGATACTTTACGTAAAGACTCTATGAGAATAGTAGAAAATGATAATATAGACACCTCCAGTAAATCAATAAAAAAAATTAACTATATTCTTTTCCAACTTAATTTGAGAACTGAAGAGAAGAAAAATAATATTAAGCCTACATTTGAGGAATTTAAACAATGGTTCGATAGTGGTCAACTAAGTAGAAAGTAAAATGACAAATGCTTTACTTATTATTTGTCTTTATGCAATTACAATTAAATAACTTATTCTATTCTATAAGATTACAAAAAATGTTATAAATTAGAGTTTTAAAGATGGCTATCATAACTCTTAAAAATTATTTATAACATTAGAAAATAATATAGTAATCAAAGAATTGATAACTTGTCTTAAGTTACTTTTATCTACTATTCCTCACATGGGACTGACATTGATACAATAAATTCGTTTTTGCCTGGATCTGGATTACTATCTGTATCAGCATCATCAAAGAATTGAATATTGTATTTTCCTTCGACTAATTCTCCTTCTTCAATATACACAGATTCAGAAAAACCACCTGTACTATTTGTTGCAAAATAACCAAATTCTGAAGTTGTTTGCGTTTCCGGATGAATTAATTTCCAACCAACATTACTATCAGGCTCAAATCCATTTATTTGTAAATTCATTCCATATCCAGTAACATCACCACAAGTAGGTGAGACTAGTGCATTTGGTTTCAACTGTGAATTTGCATTAATAAATAATGAGGAGGATGAGGAGAGAAGTATTGCAATAAGTAGAAAACTAGGGAGTATAATTTTCATAATTATTATTATACAGCTTTATTATTTAATTTTGCTATGGTTATTTTCGTTAAAATAAAATAGGAAAAAATTTAGATTCTATATATAGTATATTTATCTTGTTTAATACTTGCAATATTATATAAAAAAATCAGGCAATGTTCAAAAGATCATGGTATAAAATTGATTTAACATACAAAGTAAAATATATACAGGATAAAGCCATTGAAGAAATTGTTTGTTTTGTAAAACATCAACAATATATAATTTAATACAAGAGTATAACTATAATTGTATTTCTTATTTCTCTTATTAAAAGGGAAAAGTTTTTTATTTAATGGATAAAAATAAGAAAATCTAAAAAAGCAGAGGATAGTTCTGAGTAAAAATTTACTCTTTCTATAATTTTTTCAATGATTAATAAAGCCCAATAAAGGTTAATTATATATCAATAAACAATATTATCTCGAATAAAGAAGTATAAACAAACCAAAAAAGATCATTTCCTTAATTTTTATACAAATTTATTGTAATTTTTTTATTTTTGTGTTAAAATAGCATATTTTTACAATAATTTTTGTTTGTTTATATCTACAAGATTTTATAAATTTACAATCATAAGATAAAGGTTATTAAAAGTACTAGTAAATATTTAATTCTCCAATTGGCTATAAACAAAAACTTAAATCGAGACTAACTAAGTTTAAAATATTGCAAAATAGTATTGATAAACTATATTGATAAAAATATGGATGAAGCAAATGATTAAAGTATATCAACTCAATTATTATGTCTATTTAAAATATTAAATTAAATATGCCGCACTATAGAAAATTAGTGATAGAGAATTTTTAATCAGTAACAATGTACATCTAACTAATAAATTTCATTATTTTAAAAACAATACAATGAGATAATTTATTAGCTATAATAAAAGTAGAGAGATAAAGTGATATTAACCTTATTACAAGATATAGAATGATGAGTTTACGTTGACAGAAAACTCTGTCAGGCATATTGACACAATAAAAGAAATGGAAGCTATGAAATTTGAATATCAAATACGTTGCAGTCATTATGAGCTTGAATTTTTACCTATTGATAAAAAAATAACTTGTGTTATTTGTGGAAAAAATTGGTTATTTTTAGAAGAGAGAGGATATTCAAAAATAAAATCAGCGTATGTAGCAGAAAAAAACAGTTTTACACCATCTGAATAAAGAGTTAGAATGGATCATCTAAAACATGACCTTCGACTGTAATGTTTTCTTTTACATATTTTTTAATCTGTTCAACTGAAGAAATATTAAAAAATCGATTATTCCATTTATTGATAACTGCATCAGTAGTATTGTATTCTAAAGATAGTGCTTTTCTAGATCTACAAAAAGCCTTCCATAAATTGACAATATATTCTGCATCAGTATTTGATAAATTCGTATCTAAAAGGTCCATTATAATAAGTTTTAATACAATAAGGATTTTAATTTATTGAAATAATAATATAATAAAGTAGATTACTATATATTTAATTTTTTCTGAATGTAAAGTTTCTTTAAATAATTCAGAAAGACTATTAATATTAATACTATAGTTATAGCTATTGTAGCTTGTAATATTGACGTAATATACAAATCTAATCTGTTATTAAAAATTACAATATCTATTGGTGCAATGAAAATTACTAAAAAGGCAGATATTGCTAAAAGTGTACACCAAATTACTCCAATAAGCAAAAATAGATTAGACATTTAAATTCTCCCACCCATGACAAAATAATATTGAATAACAATTGAAATCAATGCTAAAATTGATGAGAAAATTGCAAGTTTAAAGATTTTGTTAACTAATTCATTTTCTGAAAGTGGGCCATCAACTAAAAGTAGTCGTAAGAGTGTAATTGGAGCTTTTTTATCTTTAGATGCAGCTAGTTTAAAATCAGCAGTTAAAAATGTAGGCCTTGCTGTGATTTTTCTATGTTCAACTATCTTTTTTACACTAGAAAGAAATAGAAATGAATTAAATATTGCAGGAAGTAATGCAATAATTGCAATAAGTTCAGATTTGCCTGTTATGGCTATTGCTCCGTACATTGCACCTAACAGCAAAGTACCTGAATCTCCTGGAAATATTTTACTCGGAAATTTGTGAAATTTGTAAAGAGCAATAGTTCCAAAAAATAAAGAAAGCGATGCTAAAAAGACTTCTACACTTCCAAATATATAGACACTAATCATCAAAGGAATACAGGCAATTAATATAAAACCGCTAGCTACACCATTCAGTACATCAATAGAATTAATAGTATTTCCAATTACAGGAATAGCTATTAGAATAAGGGGTATATATAAAAGCGGAATGAAAGCATTACCAAATATAAGATTTAGATTAGTGTCATATGCTCCTAATATTAGAATAGGCAAAGCAGAAATTACTAATGCAACAGGTTTGAACCAACCTGGCAATACTTTTCTATCATCTATATAACCTACTAAGAAAGCAATAATTGTAGTAAGCAGGATAGCAAGACTTTTTTCATTGAGTGTTAAGAGATAAACTACTATTAACGATATTGTAATTCCTATTATTAAAATTGGACCTGCTGGTCTTGGAATTGTTGGTCTTTCAGGTTTATGATAATCTTGTACTATACTACCTTTTTCTCGTAAAGATGTAATTGCTTTTGGCATAATAAAATAAACAGTAAGAAACGAAATAGCAGAGGCAAATACTCCATAAATAAATACCATAATAAGTGAATTGACGTCAGAAAATATCATATAGTTAGCCACTAGTTTGTTTTCATTATTATATGTATATTTTTACTAAATGTATAAAAAATTTATTTTCACCATATAAGTAAATGATCTTAACTTGATGATCTTGTTAATTGTCTTTTGATCTTTTTTGCAATTGATGGCCCAATTTTAGATATGTTAGATATAGTTAATTCAGGAGTAGATTTCAATGTTTGAATATCAACGAATCCAGCATTATATAATGCTCTGGCTCGTATTCTTCCCACACCTTCTAACTTAATTAGCGGAAGTAATTCTTGTTTAACACCATACTTTGTCCTAATTCGTAGATTGGATAAAGTTTCAAGAATATCATATCTATTGAATAATTTAGCAAACTCATATAATGCGTATAATAGCCAATCAGATGATTCCACAATTCTATGCATATCACCAGGTTCAACTCCTAGTCTATCACTTAGATTTCTTTCACTACTCTCGTTAATCCATTCATATAGAGCCAAGAAGCTCCTTGAACAGTTGTATTCATTTAGGTCAAATAATAAATCTTCATCAATATATTTATTGACAAAGTCATAAAAATAATCCATATCCTTCTTTCTTAATGAAAGCTTTGGGTAAAAGTCCGAACATTCAGAGATAAGATGTAAAAATTTTATAAGTAGATTATCATATTCATTTTGTGTACTTTGAGTTATTGTCTTTAACGATTCATTTGTATTTATTTCAGTTAAAGTATCTAATGCATTTTTAAATTCTATAGCTGTAAGAGGATCTATATACAAAATAGAAGTTTTTTTTCCAAAATCAGTTGAAATATACCTCTCATTTTTTGATTTAATAAGATTCCATTTCTCAAGTGATTCTAGTGAAACATCTATTTTGAAAATTATGGTAGATTTTCTATAATCTTGGGCAAACAATGTATTTAAAAATAAATTATACAATTCTGATTTTTTCATACCAGGAATAGTAGAAATAGTACTGAGGATATGGAAACGTAAGGCCTTTTCATTAAAAAGTTTTGAATTAACAGGTTCTGGAGTTCCGAGTATATAATGATCATATAATTCTTCAGAATTCATACCAGATTCTGGTATAATTATAGCCTCTCCAAATGTATCATATTTTGGTCTTCCTGCTCTACCACAAAATTGTTTATATTCCAAAATACTAATTGGAATATTTGTTCCAATATCATGGTCATATCTTAAAATACTTGATAAAACTACTCTTCGTGCTGGTAAATTTACTCCAGCTGCTAAGGTTGGAGTCGCAACTAATAATTTGATTATTCCTTGTTTAAATGAATCTTCAACTATTTCTCGTATGGATTGATTCAATCCTGCATGATGAAAACCTACACCTTTTGACACTAGGCTGATAAGATTTTTAGTAATATCAGTATCATCTGAAATTTTCGATATTCGTAATGATAATTTTTGAGCTCTTTCTTTTTGATCTTTATCTAATAATCCAAAAACACCCTCGACAGACTTTGTAGCAAGTGATACAGCACGCTTCCGAGTCTCAGCAAAAATTATAGCTTGACCTCCACTTTCCAAAGAATCAATTGCGATTGCAACAGGGATAGAATGAAAATTATAGTAAGTTTTTATTTTTATACTGGTATTATTATTCATACGTACTTTACCATTATCATATACACCTTCAAGAAGTTCAGTTGGTCTCCAATTATTTTCTATTAATGTACAATCTAACCATTCAGCTATATCTTTGGAATTGGAAACTGTAGCGCTTAATGCTAGAATTTGGGCTTCTTGATAAAATCTCTTAATTTTTGTTAACATCATCTCAAGAGTTGGGCCACGATCTTTGTCTCCTATCAAATGAACTTCATCTATAACAAATAATCCTACATTGGATAATAATTCACTGTCATTTCTGATTAATGCATCCAATTTTTCATTAGTTAAAATTACTATATCTGCATTAAGAAGATCATTACCTGGGGAATCATAATTCCCCATTGCAAGTTTTACAATAAAATTTTTCTTTTTGTCTCCTTTTGTCTTTTTTAATAAAGAATCGTTTTCAATATTTGTATTTTTAGCAACAGTTGTTAAATTTTTATTGTTAACAAAATTAATAGAGTTTAATTCTAAAAAATCATGATATTTTTCAGTTGCTAGAGATCTAAGAGGTGTCAAGTAGATCACTTTCTCTTTTTTCTCTATTTTCTTTAGAGCGGCCATAATTGCTATGAGTGTCTTTCCACTGGCAGTAGGAGATGTGATAAGTAAGTTTTTGCCTTTTAAAAGCCCATTAGAAATAGCTTGTTCTTGAATTGGATAAAGTGAATCATATCCAATCTCTAAAAGAATTTTTTGTAGATTTTTATCTTTTAATAATGATAGCGCCATCCTTGCCTTATCAAATCATACAATATTTGTTTATTATTTGTTATTTTGGCTTATATTATCTATTTGCAATAAAATAAATTTGAGTTAATATGTCTTATTTATATATAATAAATATATTATTTAATTGAAAATAATCAATAAAAATGCAATAAACACTGAGAATACGTAATATAAAGTGAACTATTTATTAATAGATATTAAAATATAAGATAAAAGAAATATTTTAATGAATTGCCGGGGTACCCAAGCTAGGTAAGTCAAATGACCTTAAAAGGGGTCAGCCTCGAGATCAGGAACTTTAAATTGACGTGCTAGCTGATGTCCTCTCGGACTCGTGGGTTCGAGTCCCACTCCCGGCGTCCAACTCGTGGAGTCATAAATTGAAATTTAAGTAAAACATCAAGTAATATAATTCGGAATCTTTATTATAGAAATTTCAAGGGATTATACCAAATATTGTAAAGTTTATATAATAATATTAGTAAAGATATCTTGCAATCAATATTAAATGAGTATAGGATCGTTATTATACCATTGACTGTTTGAATAATGAATGTCAAAACACAAGTTGAGTTCAATACTAATTTAATTTGTTATTACACAATTGTTAGTTGCACTTTGTAATCATTGCGTCTGGTATAGATACAAAATCGATCATTTGCAATGTATACATTGTGTTGAAATTCTAAATTTGAGGTGTTAGTATATTCGTAGATCTAAAAGAATTCAATTTTAATAGTTCTAATGATAAAGTATAAGAATCAATATCGTATTTTAAGATGAATTTGATTATTGCAAAAATTCGTTGAACTAGAGTTAATCCACTTCAAATTCTTCTAAATATTGTTAGAAATAGTAAAGAAAGAAATTATAATTAACAATATTACTAAAATTTTTGTATAATTTTGACAAACTGATGATTTACTATTTGTTTTTTTCATTTCCTATATTTGTATAAATTGTAATCTAATATCAATGTCCATTATATAGTATCATTGAGATTTATAACTTTTATTATTAAGGACACATATTAAATCACTAAATAAAATGTTGAATTAAGAAATCAGTATGTTCATTTAATTCTTCAAGTGAACTAAAGGACTCCCCACATAGACAATTGTATTTTCTTTTGCTATAATTTATTTTATTGTAAGTAGAATAACTCATTTTACTTAAAAAGTCTCGTTATCCTTAATAATAGTTATATAATAAATTTCCAGAGTTAGGCTCTAGAATTTTACTTTCTCTAATCATATTTCATTTTATTGTTATTTAGTAGTGGGTTCAAATCCCATCTCCTCCATGTTAATTATATAACAATAGTTTTAAGAAGATGCTTTAGAACAATTCAAAAATTTCATTTAATTTTTGAGAATATTCCAACAATTAAACCCCGAACTACTGCTTTGAGGTTCGAGTCCCAATCCGATAATATCGAATTATTTGTTTAGTTTATTACATAATTAAAAGCATATGTATAATCATAATAAAGACAAGTTAACAATTCTTAGTGAATAGTATAAACTTTATAAGTTTTATTTGTAGTTCGATTTGTATATTTCCATTCATTAGTATGCAAGATCAATTCATGAAATTCTGATTGAATAGTTGGATGTAATAATTTGTATATATCTTCTCCTACTGATATTTTATTTTTATTAGTTAGTGCAGTTATTTTTGCTGCTATGTTCATACTATAACCTACTATATCAATCAGGGAACTTTTATCATATCCATATTGAACAATAGCGTTTTCTCCTTCGTCTATACCTATTTTAATAGATAAAGTTGGATAATCACATTTACTTAGTATTGGATTTATACCATTTTTTATTATATCTATCATAGATTTTGCACATTGAACTGCTTTATCACATGCAAGGTACTTGTTAAATCCTGATGGAAAGAACGAAATGATTCCGTCTCCAACATATTTTAATATTAATCCATCATAGTTTTCAATTACAGAGGATAGTTCATGGGTAAAAGCACGAATTACAGTTACTAGTTTATCAATTGGTAAATCCCTACTCATTTCTGTTGAATCTACTAAATCGACGTACATTACAACGAGTGATATCTTGGAGTTGATGTGATTAAGCAAAAACTCTTGTCCACGTTTTAATGAAGTATCATATTGATAACGTTTATTGAGTATACCCAATATTCGGTTTTGTCTTAATAAATAAAGTGTTTGTAAATCAAAGATATACTTACTTGTTAGTTGAGAACTATTGTATCTATCTAGAAGATTTTTAAAAGTATTTTTGTTTTGATTAATTCCAGTTTTCTCTAATGTAGTGTTGTTTTCATCATTTTTTATTATCTTAATTTTTTTTGCCATTTCTAACACCAAATTTATCCATTACCAATTCCTGATATTTTTAAAGTAGCACATGTATTAAGTTACAATATATTGATAAATAATATTTTTAGCAAATTTTTTTGAAGAGATCAGGTATTGATATTCAAATATAACATATAATAATATTTAGAAAAATAAAAATCTTATCATTCATACTAAAGTAATATTAAGCATACCTTTAACTAATGAAATAATCGAGTCAAAATAGATATTAGAGATAGTTCTTCTTTTAATTAACCCAATATTTAATACTAGAAGATAGAACCCACGTTTGATGGATAAGGGTTCGAGTCCCCAAACTCCAGCTGTAACTAAACAAAAAATGCTGATCCTTAATATTAAGAAAGTAAAATTAAATAACAGAAAACAGATCCTAACTACATTTTATACTCGAAGACCTCAGAATCCCTAAATATTAAATAATTAGAATTCTCAGTCAAATGTTAAATTATTTATTTAAATTTATTCAAGATCTTTATTTTCTCTTCAATGTATATCTCAAATAATTCTAAAAACGAGCCCTTTTGAATTTCATTTTTAATGAAAAGAGAGACAGCATCATCATACTTCCTTATACTAGCTTTACTAGGATAATTAGAATTGGAAGTAACATTGTTTAAATGTGGTTGATAATCTTTTAAAGGAAAGTCTGGATCCATTTCTGCTTTATCATCCAATACTTCTACAAATTTATTATCTGTTTCTGGAATAACATAATATTCTTGAGAATCGTTAAGATTGAATGATCCAACTGCTCCTATAATATTATTATTATTATTAGTAGGTCTATTTTCCATAGTAAAAGGATCCGTAAAATTTAGTTCCCCTTGATCATTAACATAGATTCCAGAGAACCAATCCTTTCCAAGATTCTCAGCAGTATTCAAGCTTAATCCTTTTTTTACTAATTTGCTAATGAATACAGAATATTCCGTTATACTCCATTTAACAGAATCTTTAATGGATTGTTCATTTATCGAGTTGTTTTTTCTTTTATTGTTGCCATCAAATTCAGCTCTTTTGTTCAATCTTGTAATTATTACTAATTCATTTTATATATTAACAGTTCATATTTTATAATTTATATAATTTATGTATAAACTAAAAATATCTGAAAACTAACTATATTGACATTGACAGACAGTAGGAAAATCAATGGCACTTAAATTAATACTAAATAGTAGAACCCATTTGATGGATAAGGGTTCGAGTCCCACTCCCGGCGCTCTATCTACATTTAGTGGCTATTCCTAAGATATACAATTTTATATACAAATTTTATCGCTTAAAAAAAATAAATAAACATGGAAAAATTTGTACTCACTATTTATATCTATCTTTTTTTATTAATAAAGTATTGATAAAAATTATAGGTATGATATTACCTATGTTTTTAACAACTGTTTTAGTAGCAGCAATAATTACTGTAACTTTTTTCTCATTTATTATAACAGCTCAAGCTGAACCCAAAGGGATTTCAGAGATACCAGAATTATTATCTTCTAAGACAATAAAAGAGGATAAAGATAATTCAAATCAAACAACAATAAAACAAGAAAAAGATACTTTATATGAAAATTTTACTGTTTATGAAGGTCTTGGAGTCAAACTTGAGAACTCTAATAATTGGATAATCCTTGCTAAATCAGACAAATCCTCATGTGAGAATATAAATTTGTGTTTCCTCCATTTGGGAATATTAAATATAACAGACATGCCACAGCTATGGGTAATACAAGATAGATTTGAAAGTCAAACAATCACAGAATATTGTAAGTGTAATATTTTAGAAGATTATATAAAATATTTTTATGATATGATTTCTCAATTTGACAATTTTTCTTTTATAAATGAGAATCAAACTACTTTTGCAGGAGATAAATCAGCAATACAAATAGAATATGAATTCGCACCAGACGATATAAAAATTCATACTTTTACCATATTTACACAAGATAATGATTCATTCTATCAGTTTTCTTATTATGGAGATTCAGAATCTTTTCCAACATATTTAACCAA
>DASVFI010000189.1:0-6170 GCA_036380115.1 Nitrososphaeraceae archaeon
TAGAAACTCTATTTTACTAATTAGAGATATTATCTCTTTTTTTATATTTAGCGGATCTTGTTATTATCTTAATAGTCATGACTGTTAACATTAATTTTACATTTTTTACCTTTTTTAATTAACATTTTTATTAGAATAAAAATAAAAACATATTTGAAAAAACCCATTTTACGCTATTGACAATTTTTTTCAGCTTAGACGTTAATACATCAGGCATGTAGTGATTTTATGTATTGTATTAATTTTCCAAAAGTACAAGATTTTTTTATATAAATTTAATATCTTAAAGAGTGCTATTAAAGAGTATAGTTATATCCATAATAGGAGAGAGTAGTATACAACTTCATACAACTCATAAAGAAGTTGAACAATTGGAAGTCATTACATCAAATCTATATATGAGAGTATTATGATGATCCATTGCTTTTTATATTATTCATATTAAAGCTATTCATATTAAAGCTTACTTATCCTAAAAGAAATATCTGTATAAAAGGAAATTAGAAATTTAGTATAGTCTACATGGAAGAAGATACCTCAATGAATTATTGTGTGTGGATGCTATTACTAATAATAGCCAGCAAACTAGGTTATTGCATTTGGATGTGCTTTGATAATATGGATAGATAATGGAGGAGAGGGTTTTAGATATCTATAAAATAGATTTATAAAATTTATAATTTGATATAATCTTTAAGAGGATGGATAGTAGGTGTATTTGTCTTTAACCATTGAAGAGTTTTTATGAATGAAGAAGCGGCTTCGAATGTAGTCATAACTGGAATTCCCATTTCTACAGCTTTTCTTCTAATATAATATTCATCATTTAACATATCCATGTATTTTTCTATTGTAGAAGTGGATGGAATATTAATAATAAAGTCAATCTTGTCTTGATATAAAAGATCACTAATATTGGGTTTTCTATCAGGTTCGTTAATTTTATAAACTCGTTGAATATCTTTAAATCCATTCATCTCCAAAAAGTCAGCTGTATGTTCTGTTGCCATAATCTTAAAATCCATTGAAGTTAGTGTGGATATTATGGGGAGTAATTTTTCTTTATTCTTTTGCCCCCCTATGGTAATCAAGGAAGAACCATTTAGAGGTAATGAATAACCTGCTGCTATGTATGATTTACTTAAAGAGTCATAAAAACTTGTTCCAAAACATGCTACTTCACCTGTTGATTGCATCTCCACGCCTAGAACTATATCTGCTCCTTCTAATTGCATAAATGAAAATTGAGGTACTTTGATAGCAAATCCACTTGTCCTTAACCATAAATCTTCATGAATACTTGGTAAAGATTTGTTTAACATTGCTCTTGCAGCCAAATCAATTAGATTTACTCCTATATATTTGGAAACAAAAGGCATTGATCTTGATGCTCTTATATTTGCTTCTATCACCAAGACTTCTTCATCTTTAACTAAAAATTGAATATTAAAAGGTCCTATAACATTTAATGCTCTTGCAATCTTATTAGAATAATCTGTTATTGTATCCATTATATTTCTGCTTAATCTCCATGGAGGTATACACATCATAGCATCTCCTGAATGAATACCTGCATTATCTATATGTTCTATAATTGAACCAATAATTACTTTATCTTTAGAACTTACACCATCTACTTCTACTTCTGAAGTCTCTTGATAAAATTTACTTATTACTACGGGATGATCAGGACTTAAGTCAGTAGCGTTTTCTATAAATTTTTCTAATTGCTTTGGGTCCCAAACAACTTTCATAGCTGCACCACTTAAAACATAGGATGGTCTTACCAATACCGGATAGCCAACTGATTCTGAAAATATCTTTGCTTCCTCTAGATTGGTAAATTTTTTCCATGGGGGTTGTTTTATTTTTAAAGAATCTAAAAGTTTTCCAAATTTTTCTCTATCTTCTGCTCTATCAACATCAAAACTAGAAGTTCCAATTATCTTTGCACCGTTTTTTGCTAAACTTAAAGTCAAATTGTTTGCAGTTTGTCCTCCAACACTTGTTATTATTCCATCAGGATTTTCTTTTTCATAAATGTCCATAACACGTTCAAATGTTAGTTCTTCAAAGTACAAACGATCGGAGACGTCAAAATCAGTTGATACAGTTTCAGGATTGCAATTAATAACAGAAACTTCATCTATACCATTACTTTTTAATCCCATAACCATATTGACGGTTCCCCAATCAAATTCAACACTACTTCCAATTCTATAAGGTCCTGCTCCCAAGACTATTGCATTTTTATTAATAGTGTTATTACTTTTTTTCTTTTTAATGGTGATATCGTTATAATGTCCACCATAAGTAAGATAAAGATAGTTAGTTTGGGCAGGCCATTCTGCCGCTAGTGTATCAATTTGTTTTATTACTGGTTCAATTCCAAATGTTTTTCGAAGATGCCTCAATTGAATTTCATCTAAACTTAGATAATGTGCTATTTGTTTATCGGAAAAACCTAATTGTTTTGCAATTCTGATTTTATCTGCATCAATTTTAGCAGCTGAATCTTTAAGTTTATTTTCCATTTCTATAATATTTTTGAGTTTAATTAAAAACCATGGATCTATACTAGATAATTTATTTATTCTTTCTATGCTCAAGCCAGAATAAATTGCTCTTGCCACGTCAAATAAAATATTGTCAGTAGGATGTAAAAGTGAATATTCTATATCTTCTATTACTTCTTGTACTTTTTCTTTCTTTTCTTTTTCTTCTTCTCCTTTTTTGTCTTCTGTTTCTGCTTTTGCTTCTTCTATATCTGATCGTTTTGACCTATAGTTGGATACAATTCCATTTTTTCCAGTATCACACATTCTAACTGCTTTTTGAATTGATTCTTCAAATGTTCTTCCTATAGCCATTACTTCACCTACTGATTTCATCGTAGTTCCAAGCTGGGTATTCACTTTCTCAAATTTATTAAAGTCCCATCGTGGCATTTTTACTACAATATAATCTAATGATGGCTCAAACAAAGCTGTTGTTTTTTTAGTAACTTTGTTTATTAATTCATCTAAAGTATATCCTAATCCTAATTTCGCAGCCATATAAGCTAATGGATAGCCTGTTGCTTTGCTAGCTAAGGCAGATGATCTCGATAATCTTGCATTGATTTCTATTGCACAATAGTCTTCAGAAAGAGGATCCATACCAAATTGGATATTGCATTCACCTATGATCCCAACCTCTTTAGTTGCTCGCATGGCGGCAGACCGTAACATATGATATTCATAGTTATTAAGTGTCTGCGATGGTGCTACTACTATATTATCTCCAGTATGAACCTTCATAGCTAATACATTTTCCATATTACAAACTATTATGCTATTTCCTTTATGATCCCTCATAACTTCATATTCAATTTGTTTCCAATGACCTACATATTTTTCTATCAAAACCTGTTTACTCATGCTTAAAGAAATGCCTCTATGTACTATTTCATGGAGTTCATATTCATTATGAGCTACTCCTCCTCCTTTTCCTCCCAATGTATAGGCAACTCTAACAATGACGGGATATCCAATTTGGTCTGCAATTTTTATTGCATCTTCTACCGAATATGCGGCAGAGCTTGGTAATACTGGAACATTACTTTTCTGCATTGCTTCTTTGAAGAGTTGTCTATCTTCTGTTCTTTCTATACCTTCAATTGGTGTACCAAGAATATTAATTCCATATTTATTTAAAATGTCATTTTTAAATAATGCTGTTCCACAATTTAATGCTGTTTGTCCACCAAATGATAACATTATAGAATCAGGTCTTTCAATTTCCAATACCTTGGAAACATATTCTTTAGTAATAGGTAATAGATATACTTTATCAGAAAATCTGGTATCTGTTTGAATTGTGGCTATATTGGGATTTATTAAAACAGTCTTTACATGATCTTCTTTAAGAGCTTTGAGACATTGAGAACCAGAGTAGTCAAATTTGCGGTTAAAGTATTTCTTTTTCTTTTACTCTAACTTTCGCCTGCTTCTCCGATTTTAATTGCCCCACTGCCCAATACCACAACCTTTTTTATATTTTGATTTTTTGGAATCTTTTTATCACCCCACCACTTTCATTCTCTTTTTTTTAATCTGTATTTAATTTATTTTAATAAGATACTTTTTTCTCTCTTATTTAAGTTAATGATTTCTTTAAATTTATCAAAAACATAACTACAATCTGTGGGGCCGGGAGAAGCCTCCGGATGAAATTGAACAGCTAGTATTGGTTTATTATTGTGAATTATTCCTTCTATTGTTTCATCGTCAGAATTATAAAACCATGGCTTAAAATCTGTATTACCAAGACTTGATGGATCAATTCCATATCCGTGATTTTGACTTGTAATATAAGATAGATTATTTTCTTTATTGATACATGATTTATTTTGTCCTCTATGTCCATACTTTAGTTTATAGGTATCTGCACCTGCTGATAATGCCAGTATTTGATTTCCTAAACAGATGCCAAGTGTTGGTACGGCTGTTTCTATAAGCTTTTTTGCTGTATCAATCGTAGGTTTACACATTTTTGGATCCCCTGGTCCATTACTTATTACAACACCATCAGGATTATAAGACAAAATTTTTTCAAAAGTAGTGTCCCATGGTAGTTGAACAACCTTAAAACCCATTCTTAATAAATGTCTAATTATACTATACTTTGTACCAGTGTCTAATAACACTATGACTTTCTCATTGCTTTCTCCATAAATTTTTACATCATTTGAACTAACTAATGACATGAAATTTTTTTGATTATAATCTTCAGAAGCGGTTATTTTTTTAAAGTCAATTTTACTATCTATTGGTTTATCTGATACTACTAAAACTCCCATCATAACTCCTTTTTGGCGAATTATCTTTGTTAATTCCCTTGTATCAATTCCACAGATCCCAGGTATTTTTTCTTCATATAACCATTCGTCTAATGTTTTTACACAACTCCAATGACTTGCAATATCCGATAGAGAATGAATGATTAATCCTTTAGGTTGAATATTATCAGATTCAAAATATTTTGGTAATCCAAATTTATCACAAATGTTTTTATCTGGAACCCCATAATTTCCTACCAATGGATAAGTAATACATAAAATCTGTCCTCTATACGAAGGATCAGTTAAACTTTCAGTATATCCGACCATGCCTGTATTGAAAACAATCTCTCCTGATGTCTGAGCATTAGGATAACCAAATCCGATACCGGAAAAAGACTTGCCATTTTCAAGTACTAACTTTGCGTGATAACCTGAATATTTTTGATATAATATTGGAATTTTTTCTCAACAATACTAAAATAAATAGAAATTTAAGCTTTTCTAAAAAATTGAATTTGATTCTTACTATTATTTGTATTGTTATTCCTTATCATCATCATCTTCATCATCTTCATCATCTTCATCATCTTCATCATCTTCATCATCTTCATCATCTTCACCATCTTCACCATCTTCACCATCTTCACCATCTTCATCATCGTTATCTCTTTTTTCCTCTTGATCTACTGCTTGAATTTGTGCTGGCTGTTCTTTAGATTTTTCTTTGTCAGTATCATTCTCTTCATTGTAATTTTCATCTGCTAGCGATATTTTGACGGTATCAGAAGCTTTTTGACCATTTTTATCCATTACAGTTAATTCAAATTCTAATGGATTTTCTTCTATCTCCTCTGGAATAGGGAAAGAATAGATCATTGAATTACTTGGACTGATTTTTTCTTCGGTATCTCCTAATTGTTTCCATAAGAAATTACTTATGTTACCATTAGAGGAAAAACTAGAGGAGGCATCTAAAACGATCCTTGCCTCATTATTAAGTATTTGATCTAAGCCTGCATTAGCAACTAATTTACTATCTTTGAATGTTGAATTTGATATTTCAGATTGCATTTGTAAATCTGGAACAACTGATGAAGAATTTACTTGAGTAAATTGAGATAGTAATTTCTTATTTTCGTTTTCAATTGGTGCTCCTTTTATTTTATTCTGATTTTCTTTTTGAGATGAAATAGTATTCACTACTTTATAGTTATCTTTTAATATGTTACCATTGGTCTCTGCATCTTTGCTGTCTTCTTCTACTTCTTCATTGGTCTCTGCATCTTTGCTGTCTTCTTCTACTTCTTCATTGGTCTCTGCATCTTTGCTGTCTTCTTCTACTTCTTCA
>DASVFI010000190.1:0-2637 GCA_036380115.1 Nitrososphaeraceae archaeon
TCCATATGATGGTAATGGCAGTCCATATATCTTAGGTTAAAAAAAAACAACAACAATTTTCTTCTTTACCTTTTTTATTAAATTAGGATTATAAAAATAAAATTATTATTTAATGAAAATGTTGGATATATAACAATAATAATAATGGATGTTAAAGGAGTATGACAAACCTCTAACATCCATACATAAGGCTTGAAACCCATTTCTAATTGTTCGGCTGGTAAATACTCCTTATTATATTCTAAAATAAAAAACTGTTCATCCTAGAGGAGAGTTTTCAATAATAATAACAATATAAAATAAACAAATCTATCCAATCATTATATAATTTAATGATTGATTCAATTCAAATGAAAGGAACCTGTCAAGTTTGTGGTGCAACTAATGTAGATGTACAAGAAACGCTAAAAACAGAAAGCGGCCAAACTCAAAAAGTTTGTAATCAATGTGCATAAATAAATAAATCATGCTATATTTTTTTATTATCCTTCATCTAATTCATTATTCGTACTACTATAACTAACTAGAGTATTTGCTTTGGTAATCTCGACTACGATTTGCTACAGTTCTCGTTTTTTTTATTAAAACAATTTTTGCTTTGCTCTATGCGTGAGAAGAATGTTTTTATTAAATGAAAAGAAGATTGTCCGTAGCCTTGCAAATGTAAGGGCTGCTAGAGGAGGAGACAATCCGCGAATTATTATAACCATTCCCAAAAATGTTGCTAATGCATTTCATTTAACATTAGGAGAAACCTTAGATATTTTGACTAATGGGGAAAAAACAGTATTAAAAAGAACAGAAATAACGAAATTATAATACCTAGCGATTCTTTTATATTGTATAAAATATTTTTTTTCTATTGGTTTGTTCTTCCTGTTGTGTTTCAATTTTACAATCATCAATAATTATAGAATAAAAAACTAAAACATTTTTAAAAAATAGTTTTTGCTTTATTTAGCACAAAAAATACGGTATTGGAATATTATCTAGGATGTTCTGGATGGAATTATGGAGATACTCCAGAGAAAGAAGGATGGTTTGACATTTTCTATCCCACCAAAGATACTAAGAGACTTCGTTACTATTCAGAATTCTTTAATACAGTAGAAATGGATTCCACTTTCTATGAAGAATTTTATTCTAAAATGACTAAAGGTCTATTTTTTGGTATGGTAAAAGCAACTCCTAAAAATTTTGAATTCTCAATCAAGGTTCCTGAACGAATAACTCATAGAAAGAAATTAGATATTAATAAAGATGTTATTGCTGATTTTAAAGAATTTCTTGACAAAATTTCACCTTTATATGATTCAGGGAAATTGGGTGCTATTTTGATTCAATTACCACCTAGTTTTAGCATTAATAACTTTAATTCTCTCGAGAAATTTTTAGAAAATATGCCAAGAAAACCAGAAGAAAATAATGAAAGTGATGTTACTGATAAACAAGTAAATAATGATTATCAGTATGCCATAGAATTTAGACATCCCTCATGGAATACAGAAGGTCCATTAGAATTACTAAAACATCATAATATTGCTAATGTTATTACCGATTCACCTGAAAAAGAGAATCTCTCATTTTTGTCTAATTCTATAGTCTCATCAACAGATCATTCATTTATGAGATTTCATGGAAGAAATACTTCTGGTAGACATTACTGGTACAATTATCTGTATGCAAAGAAAGAACTTGAGCCTTGGGTAAATAAAGTAAGAAAGTTAAAGAATCAAACTAAAAAACTTAGAATATATTTTAATAATCATTATGGAGGAAAAGCCATAATCAATGCATTACAGTTTAAAGAAATGAATGGATCATTAAACGATAAAGAGAGAAAGATTCTACAAGATGCAGAAAATTATTATCATTATCATGATTGATTTAATTTGGTATTAGAATATTATTTAGGTTGTTCTGGGTGGAGTTACGATGGATGGAAAGGCTCTTTCTACTATCCACAAGATCTAGATAATAGATATTGGCTTTCATACTATTCTCAAATATTTGATTTTGTTGAAATAGATTCTACTTTCTATAGGATACCTTCTAAATTCATGGCTAACAACTGGTCTAAAAGAACTCCAGATAATTTCAGATTTGCTGTCAAATTTCCTAAAGTCATTACTCATGATAAGCGATTAAAAGATGTAAGAAAAGAGATAGAGAATTTTTTTGATGCTATGGAACCTCTATATGAAAAAATTATTGTTTTTTTGATTCAGTTACCTCCATCTTTACAGATTGCAGAAGGTCTGGATTTGATAAAGAATTTGGAATATATTTTGGATCCATCATTTCGATATGCGATTGAAGTAAGGCATCATAGTTGGTTAAATGAACTTTTTTATAACTATGTGAAAGAAAAAAACTATTGTCTAGTATGGAGTCAACAAGACATTTTAGTAACACCTCCAGTTTTAACATCAGATTTTCTATATTTGAGACTAATAGGAGACAGAAGCATTAATGAAAAAGATTTTGGTAATATAAAAAAAGATAGAACTAACGAAATGCAATTATGGTCAAATATACTCAAAGATATTCAAAAGAATGAAAAAAATGTTAAAACTGCCATAATAACAGCAAATAATCATTATGCTGGCTTTGGTCCAATGACAGCAAAGTTATTTG
>DASVFI010000191.1:0-12646 GCA_036380115.1 Nitrososphaeraceae archaeon
ATTGCCCATGACTCTTGCAATCCATTAAGGACAAACATATCCCCCGTAAGGTGGGCCATTGCCATCCAGACTACTGCAGTGACTGCAGCACCAAATATGGATATGAAAAAGGTTGCTTTGTTAGATTTGACAAAAGGACCAGACCAGAAAGCCATACCAGTTAGTATAGAGTTATAACCAAACAATCCAAATGCAACTAATCCATATGGGGCTCCAAGAAGGATTGCCATTCCTGCTCCTATTAATCCAGATATTACCATCATTATACCAGCGTTTCTTGAAGCAAGAAAAACCCCTGCAAGTATCAAGATTCCAGTAATTGGTGAGCTAAACAATGGAACCTCAGAAATTCCATTGAATAAGATATAGAAAAAGTCCATTAAGGGGTTGTTAGACACAAAATCTGCCACTACCATGATAATTGAATTTCATGATGTCTTCTTTATTGATTTGTACAACAAATATGTTTATTAATAAAAAGAAGTCATATCGATCTATATTTTATAATAGATACTTCAACCTTTTGAACAAAAAGAATTGCAAATTAAGCAAATAATGTACTAATTTTATAACGCAATGAACTTTGTGATATTATATATTTTCAATAAGAAATCAAGATGATCATATTGATAGTATCATTATCCATCGTCATCCTACTATTATAATGTCATCTTAGAATAAGAATGATCAAAGGAAAAATTAGAAGACTTAAGAAATTTAGGATATTTATTTCTTAAAGGAGAAGTAATCTTAAAAGACAGTAGATCAGATATATCAATAAAATTAGATATTATCAATGTATTATCTTTTACATAACACTTTATCTTCTAGGGTTATTCTAAGAAGATAATAAATTGTTTTAGCTTCTTTAATCGTTATCTAGATATATATTTATGAAAAAAATATTATTTATTTTTAAATATTAATGCTAGAACTTAAATCATTTATGTTAGGTGTCTCTGTTTATACAAGAGGATTATCTTTAGTAGTTGGAATAATTTTTATTTTTGTTATTTCGCTTACAACAACATCATATGCTAATGCAAATCAAGACAATATTACTAAGAATAGAGAAATCGAAGATAATAAACTAAATGTAGTAACTTCGGTCGCCCCCATAACAAATATAGTTCAAAATATTGGAGGTCAAAAAATTAATTTGAATGGACTAGTTTCCGAAGGTGTAGACTCTCACACATTTGAGCTTATTCCTTCAGATCTTATCAAAATCGATAATGCAGATCTCATTATTATTAATGGTCTTAACTTGGAAGCAAATATGCAAAAGATTGCAGAAAATGCAATTGCTAAAAATTCATCTATTCAATTTTTAAAACTTGGAGACAATACTATATCTCAAGACCAATGGGTATTTGACTTTAGCTTTCCAAAAGAAAAGGGTGATCCAAATCCTCATCTTTGGCTAAATGTCCAATATGCAATGAAATTTGCAAATTTAACTCGTGACAAGTTAATAGAAATGGATCCTTCTAATTCACAATACTACATTGAAAATTCAAAAATATACAGCAATTTACTTAAACAATTAGATTATGGGATAAAAAAATCCATTGAGACAATTCCAATAGAAAATAAAAAATTGCTCACTTACCATGACTCGTGGACTTATTTTGCTCTTCGTTATGGTATGACAGTAATAGGATCTATCCAACCATCAGATTTTGGTGAGCCCAGTGCAAAAGATGTTGCAGCATTGATAGATCAGGTTCGTGTTGAGCAAGTACCAGCAATATTTGCTTCTGAGTTATTTTCTACCAATATTATTGATCAGATAGCAAAAGAAGCAAATGTTACTATTGTTGAAACTTTAAGTGATGATGATTTACCTGGGAAGCCTGGTGATTTTAATCACTCTTATGTAGGAATGATGTTAGAAAATATGAAAAATATGATAATACCTTTGGGTGGTAATATTGATGCATTGAAAGATATTAATCCTCAAAATATACTTACAATGTAGATTTATTTCTCTTTTTTATTTATCGAATAATAGCGAATAAAGACTATTATCTTGAACTTAATAACAAAAGATAAACAGTAAATGAATGAAATAAACCTTGATGAAAACATTTTAACTTTGAAAAATGTGTCATTTGGTTATACTTACCATTTACCTGTTATTGATGGGATAACATTAGATATACCAAAAGGCAGTTTCATAGGTTTATTAGGTCCAAGTGGTTCAGGTAAATCTACTCTATTAAAATTAATTGTAGGTCTCTACAAACCATGGGATGGAAAAATAAAGTTTCAGAGTTGCAGTAACAAAAAAAATAAGCATTCTAACATAATAGGATATTCTCCTCAAGTTGAAAGTATAGAATGGGATTTCCCTATTACTGTAAGAGAATTTGTTTCAATGGGAGTTTGGAATCAATCTGGTTTTTTTCCATGGTTAAATAAGACATCGAAAATTGAAATTGATCATTTACTTCATGAACTAGGTATAGGAGATTATTCAAATCGACAGATCAAAGAACTATCTGGTGGTGAACAAAAAAGAGTATTCTTGGCAAGAGCATTGATCCATAACCCTGAAATACTTGTTTTAGACGAACCAACATCAGGTCTGGATAAAACGAATAAAGATAATTTCTTGCAAATATTAAGAGATCTGAACTGGAAAGGAATGACTATAATTATTACAACTCACGATATTGATGGAGTAGCTAAAAAATTACCATGGATAGTTTGTTTAAATAAATCCATCATTTCACAAGGAAAACCAGATTCAACTTTATCAGAGAATGTTCTTTATAGAACATATGATTTAAAATGAAAGCTGAGAAATAGGATTTGTTATTGTTTATGGACGTTATATTCCAACCATTTCAATATGAATTTTTCAATCAGGCTATTTTTATTTCGATATTAGTAGGAGGAACTTGTGGATTGCTAGGTGTCTATATAGTATTACGGGGAATGAGCTATATAGGACATGGAATGTCTCATGCAGTATTTGGTGGAGCAGTAAGTAGTTATATTATAGGATTAAATTTTTACATAGGAGCAGCAATCTGGGGTATTTTATCAGCATTATTAATAACTCAAATAAATAAGAGATACAAAATAAAAACTGATGCAGCCATTGGTGTTGTAACAACTGCAGGATTTGCAATTGGAATTTTTTTAATGAGTACAAGTCAAATTCCTATAAGAAACTTTGAATCCTTATTATTTGGAAATATCTTAGCTGTTAACGAATTAGATTTTATTTTTATTGCCTTTGTCTCAATTGTTACTTTAATTTTTATCTTTTTTTTTCAAAAGAGATTATTATTTACAATATTTGATACAGATACAGCAAAAGTTTATGGAGTAAAGACAGATAGAGTGGACTTGTTATTTTCCATAGTGCTTGCTATAGTGGTAATAGCGGCAATGAATTCCATAGGAGTCACACTTCTTGCAGTAGCTATTATTGCCCCTGCAATATCAGCAAGACTAATTACAAACCATTTTTTTAAAATGTTAATCCTATCATCTATTATTGGTATAATAACTGCCTTTTTAGGAATGTACTCTAGTTTTTATGTTGATTCACCATCGGGAGCTACTATAGTATTATTTGGTACTGCTTCCTTTGTTATTGCCATAATTTATTCACATGTTAAAAAGTCATATCATATGCATTTGCATGGGGATAAAAAACATTCACATCCTCATAGTCATACTGAAGAACACAGGCATGAGCACTAAATATGAAAATATAGAAATATACTAATACAAAATAATAAATTTTTATCATCTTAGAGAAATATTACCTGACATGATTTTTATTATAATGTTTTGAATTATTGCAATTAAAATCATAAAACTATGTTTTGAAAATAATTGATAAAATAATAAAATAACTATATTTTTTATAATAATTTAGTTTTTTTGATAAAATTAGAAGGCAAAATGAAAATAAATATAAACATACTGATCTATTATCTAGTGTGGCATTTGTCGATACAAGCATAGTAGAACAAATAGAGATGAAAATGATTCATCATTCATCATTTGCAGTACGAGACAAATTTCAAAGATATTCTGAAGATAATGAATCTCTTGTTACTAGTATCCGAGAACATGGATTAATTCAACCTATTCTAATTAGACCATTATCTCATGGATTTGAAATAGTAGCAGGTCACCGAAGGTACCAGGCATGTAAATCTTTGAGATGGAGATTTATTCCATGTAAAATTCGTGAATTGACAGATAAACAAGCATTTGAAATTCAGCTTTCTGAAAACATTCAAAGGAAATCAATGGATCCAATTGAAGAGGCAGAAGCATTTAGAAGATATGTTATTGATTTTGGCTGGGGTGGTGTTAGTGATCTTGCCAAGAAAATTGGAAAGAGTGAAGAATATGTGTCTCACAGAATTCAACTTCTTAAGCTTCCTGAAGAAATAACGAAAAAAATTGCTTCACAATTGTTAAATGTTAGTAAAGCTATTGAAATTTCATCTATTCCAATTGAAAAGCAATCGCAAATAGTAGGAGAAATAATAGAAAATAACCTTTCAGTAAAAAGAATAAGAGAATTAAAAATGATTTTAAGAAATAACGTTACTGAAGATTGTACTGATAATGAATTAGTAAATAATAAGAACTATATTTCTAAATCCTTAAAGATCACTAAAAAGGCATCGCTTTCTCTCAAAGTCAATTTAGCCAGAATAGACAACTTAATAGAAGAGGCTCAAATATCAATTGAACCAGAAAATCGAACAGAAATTACAAATTTCCTCATGGAACTCAGAATAAGAATACATGAACTGATTGATGATACTATAAAATTCAAAAATTACAATAAAAAAAGTATTAGATGTAAAAAATAAGTAACAAATAATTTACTTAATTTTTAAATTTAATATAAAAATGGAGAATATCCTTTTCAAGATAATTTTTGAATTTCTTATCTATATAGGTCAATGTTTGAGTACGATAATAAAATTCGGTAGCATTAGAACCATAAGGATATAAATAAGAAATATTTTATTTAAGTTTAAAAAATTATCAGTATTTTGCAATTTTATAGAATATAACCTTATTTATTTATTTATAGACACTCTAACCTTTATTGATTTATATAATAAAGCGGTATCCATTAAGTTATTCTAGAATTGAATCAATCATAATAAGTATTATATGTATAAATTTTGTTATTTTCTTTGATTAATACAAAAAAAAGATTATTTTGCTGTTATACCTCCATCGATATCAATTTTCGCTCCTGTAATCCACTTTGCTTTATCAGAGCAAAGAAACAAAATAGCATTAGAAATATCGGATGGTTCACCAATTCTTTGTAGAGGAAATGATGATTCTAAAGTTTTCTTTGCATTTTCATCGCTCAGATATGGTTCAAGAAAAGGAGTTCTAATAGTTGATGGTACTAGACAATTACATCGAATACCGTAGTGTCCATACTCTACAGCGAGATGTTTCGTAAATGAAATTATACCCCCCTTAGTAAGTCCATAGATGGACAATGGTACTCCTGGAATTGCCTTTGTTGCCAAAGTAGAAGAAATATTAATTATACAACCCTCCCTGCTTTCGATCATAAGAGGCAAGACAGCTTTCGTCATTTGAAGTGTACCTATTATATGAGCATTAATAAGGGTGAACCATTCATCATTAGTCGTAAGATGAAAAGATTTGGGATCGTGGATAACTCCTGCATTATTAATTAATATATCGATTTTACTATAATTATTTGTAATTTGGTCTATCATGTTCAGGACATCTCCTTCCTTAGTTATATCACCTGGAAGAGTCAAGATGTTATTTTTCTCTCCTATTTCTCTTGTCAGGCTATTGAGTTTCCTAACATCACGTCCATTTATAACGACTATGCAACCTTCAGAAATTAATGATTTTGTAATATCCCGGCCTACTGTTCCCCCTGCTCCGGTTACAATAGCAACTTTGTTCTTTAAATCCATATATACCTATATAATAATCGCATCGTTTTAAATCATTGCTCATTTTGAATCGATATATTTATACTCAAGTTTTAGTAAATGACCCAAATCAAGCAATCAAACACGCTACCGAATTATAAAAGTTAAATTTTCATATTTATGGAGGATAATAATATTGTTCTAATTTCTGTTTTACAATAGGATAAGTTAATAATTTTCATACTATGTCTTTTATCTTTATTAGTATTCTAATGTAATAATAAAGAAACCCACTACTCCTCCAAAAGATAACCTTTTTATTTAAATTTGAAGAAACAGGAAAAATACATTTCATTCACGAGGTATCTATTGATAAAAGGTAATATAGATGTAATAGAAAATTATCAAAACTACGATAGAATTAAGATTCAGTGCAGAAATACCTTTTCTGTTAAGCAAATAAAATTGAGATTATGGTTTATTTCTATTTCAATATTATAATATTTATTATCAGAGTATGATAACATATGATATTTAGATATGAACTCAATAGAATTAATGAAAAAAGAAATTGAAGAACAATTTAAAGCATTAAAAATTAAGAAATCTAAAAAAACGAAGAATTTCCATGATTACCTTTTTGTCGGTTCTGGTGATTCTTTTGTTTCCGGCTTAATAGCAAGTTACGAATCAAATTTTAATTGTTTATGTGTTGATCCTGTAGAGATAATAATTAATCCGTTTTTATGTAACAAAAAAAGAGTATGTTTTATTTCTATTTCAGGAAAAACAAAAGAAAATGTATTGGCAGCAAAAAAAGCAAAAAGATATTGTAAAGAGACAATAGCAATTACTGCTAATCCATCTAGTGATCTTGCAAAAAATTGTATGAAAGTAATTAATTTAGAATATCAAAAACCAAAGATGACTACAGCAGGTACATTAGGTTTTATTTTAACTACCATGACAGTATTATCTTTAATAAAGAAAACAAAAAAAGTTATAAAGACTAAGGTAGTCTACCAAAAGGCAGAAGAATTTTCAAACATTATAATTGATAAAATCAAAAAATATTTCTCTTTAGATAAAGATCAATCAATTTTTTTTCTAGGTAGCTCAACTTTATTTCCAATTTCCTCTTACGGTTCATTGAAGTTAAATGAAGTATTTGGATTAAAATCATTCGCATTTTCATTAGAACATTTTTGCCATTCACCATTATTTAGTATCTCAAATAAAGACATAATAATTATATTTTCATCTAAAAATAAATATATCAATAAAAAAGCTAAGAAATTGAATAATCTTTTAAACACCGAAAAATATAATTCCTTTTTTATTGAAATACCCTTTAATAGTAATATAGAAATTTTATTAATGTCAATTTTCTTTATACAATTGTTTGTATATGGATTGGCTAGAGAAAAAAAATTAAGAAATTGTTACTTCCTTGAAAATAAAGAATTACTTAAAATGAGCTCTGAATTAATATACTAATAGAATTTTAATTTTAAAAAAAGGAGTATCAAGAATAATAAACAACTATAGATCTAAAAAAAGAAATATCCTTAACTTTATTAATATCATTATTAGTTGGACGTACATGAATACTATAGAATTTTAAGAGTAAGTGAAGCTGCAACTCTTCTTGAGATTAAGACTGCATATAGGTTTCTAGTTAAGAAATATCATCCTGATAGAAATTCTGAAAAAGAAAATGATTTAGAGATGATAAAAAAAATAAATATTGCTTTTGAAGTTCTTTCTGACAAAAATAAAAGGAAGGAGTATGATGATTTATGTTTAGAAATCCAAAATTTAGATTCTAACAGTCAAAAAGAAAATGAGGTCATTTTAAAAAATGGTAATGAGAATAAGGAAAAATTATCAACCACGAATATAACGAAGAAAATTGCTGTAGAAAAATCCAGATTTAAAATTATTGTAGAACCATCATTATGTATGGCATTTGGTAGCTGTGAAATCCTAGCTCCAAATGTTTTTCATATTGAAACTAATAAAATGATAAATCCAAAGGCAGTAGTAATATCAGAAACAGCAGACGAGTTTGACAGTATTCTAGATGCGGCCAAAACATGCCCAACAAAAGCAATCATAATAATTGATAGATATACTGACAAACAAATTTTTCCATGAAATAGAAAATTCTTATATAAATTCTTACGTCAAAGTATAAAGTAGTTCACGCTTTTAAAAAAAGTAAAAGAATGTCACAATATTTGATTTTTTCTGATATAGATAATACACTCATTCAATCATATATTATAAAAGAGGGAGAAATTTATCATACGGAAGAATATGGAGAAATTAAAACAGTTGTTAAAAAGCTTCATGAGAACAATATTCCTTTAATATTATGTTCAACAAAAACTCGATTAGAACAGGAAAAAATAAGAAAATATTTAGAAATAGATGATCCCTTTATAGTTGAAAACGGCGGAGCAATTGTTATTCCTGAAAATTATTTTAACATAGATCTGGAAGAATTGGGTTTATCAATCAAACATATTAATGAAAATCTAGTTATAGAATTAGGAAAATCATACAATAGAATAATAGAAATTCTTCAAGAAATAAGAGAAGTTTTTCATATTAAATTCATTGCTGTACATGATCTTTCTATAGCAGAATTAGCTCAAAAAGTAGGAATATCAATAATTAATGCAAAACTAATGGCTTCAAGAGAATATAGTGAAACAATACTTGAAATCAATAATAATGAATTAAATAATTTGAAAAAAATACTGGAAGACAGAGGTCTTCGTATTCTACAAGGAACTAGATATAATACAATTTCTTCTTTACATGATAAAGGCTCAGCAATTTCAATTTTGAAAAAATTATATTCGATAAAATTTCAAAAAGAGAAAATAGAGTCTATAGGAATAGGTGATGCACTTAATGACATTCCAATGTTTGAAAATGTTGACAAAGCATTCTTAGTACGAAATGTTCAAAATGATTATGCCTCTATGAAAATAAATAATCTAACTAGAGTAAATGGTATCGGACAACAAGGTTGGAAAGAAATAATATTAAATCACATAATCAAGAGGTAGAGAAAATGAAGGATGCAACTATTCACATCGTTCCACATATGCATTATGACGCTGTATGGATTCTTAA
Source organism: Nitrososphaeraceae archaeon (assembly GCA_036380115.1). GTDB lineage: Archaea > Thermoproteota > Nitrososphaeria > Nitrososphaerales > Nitrososphaeraceae > TH1177. Next base: position 9,069 of record DASVFI010000191.1, read on the forward strand.
TAAAGAAGACTACTACTTCGTCAATATAGAATATATTCTAAAACAAGCTCTAAATCTTATAAAAAAATCAGATTATAAATTCATGTTGGAGCAAACTTTTTTGTTAGAAAAAATAGAAAAAGATTATCCTCATATATTTTCAGAAATAAGTAACCTTATTAAAGAAAATAAAATAGAGATAGCAGGAGGCCAATATTTATTGGCAGACAATATGGTTCCAAATGGAGAAGTATTAATAAAAGAAATAACTGAAGGGAAAAAATTTGTAAAAGAAAAATTAAAACACGATATAGTAGTTTCTTATGGAGCAGACGAATTTGGGTTTAACGCACAATGGCCTCAAATTTTAAAAAATTGTGGTTACAAATACTTTATTTTTAGAAGAGGAATACATATTTCTACGCCATCAGAATTTTTGTGGGAAGGAATTGATGGCAGTCAAATTCTTACTCATTGGATGCCTCTAGGATACCGAGCAGGTCTTTTCTTAGATCAACTAACGCTTTCTTTAAAACAATTAAAAAAATATGCTTCAACAAATCAAATTTTAATGTTATCTGGAAGTGGTTCTACTCCACCTCAACCAGAATTAGTTGATGTCATAAACGAATGGAATAGAAAAATAAATGGAAAAAAAGGTAAATCTAAAAATGAATACAAAATGATCATGTCGTCTCCTCTTCAATATTTTAATGACTTAGAAAAACAAAATGTTAAATTCAAAATAAGAAAAGGAGAGATGTATTCTGGAAAGTTCTCTGCGGTATATCCAGACTGTACATCTACCCGTATGTGGCTAAAACAAGGGATGAAAGAATTTGAAAATAGTATTTTATTACTAGAAAGATTAGATGCTATTGCATGGTTAATTAATATACATGACGAAAATATTTCAGACCAGCTTCATAAGTATTGGAAGAAAATACTATTTGTTGCAATGCATGATGTTTTGCCAGGAACAGGAGTTGATGAGATCTATAATGAAGTAAGAGATATATTTGAAAACGAAAGAAAAAGCACAAGTAGATCAATTTTTGACTACTTAAAGAAAATTTCATCAATAACTAATTTTGATAATGATATTTTTATTTTTAATCCTCTTTCATGGACTGTTACAAACTGGGTAGAAATAATTTTAGAATTTAATGAAGGGGAAATCAAAGGTATAAGTTGCTTAAAAAGTGGAGACCAAATTATAGATATAGAAATTTTAGATTATTCATTATATCAAGATAATTCCATACAAAAAATAAATCTTGGCTGTGTTATTTCTGTTCCTCCATTAGGTTTCAAAACTTTGGATATAGTAAAATCAGACAAGATAAATGGGGAAACTATAATTGCTCATGGTACAAGTTTTAAAAATAAAGAATATGAAATTGAAGTAAATAGAGAAAATGCAATTATTACAGTTTTCAGATCTATCAAAAATAATAAAAAATTACATTATTGTACCGGAAATGAAATAATTTTAGATGAAGAAATAGGCGATCTGTATTATCACAGAGAAAATCTAAAATTATTAAAATCAGAAACAGGAGATGGAATTAAATATGGAATATTCAAGCCAGAAAAATATGAAGTAATTCATGGAAAACTAAAATCACATATAAAGTTTAAGAGTAAATATTTTGCATTAAGATGGCCTTATAGATTTACTGAAAAATTTAAGCCAATGATGTATAGGCATGACTTCATAGATATTGAAAAAGAAATAATAATTTATAAGAATTTAAATAGAATCGATTTTGTAACTCGCATTTATAATAAACATCCTCATTCAAGACTTAGAGTAAAGTTTGATACTCAAGGTAGAGCTAAAAGTTACTGGTGTGGAATTCAATTTGGTGCTATTGAAAGAAAAACTGATCTTTATTATCAAAAAGATACAGGTAAATGGTTTGAGAAACCTTCAGGAGTGTTTCCCTCTTTTGAGTGGATCGACTATGCTGTAAAAAATAATTCAAACAAAACCGTCGGAATTAGTCTTCTCCATCAGGGTTTACCATCTCATGAAATCAGAGATGGATCTTTATATCTCACATTGCTACGTAGTATTGTATTATTATCTTCAGATGGGATAATGGGACCATGTATACCTACACCAGATGCTGCCGAAACTAAACCATACACTTTTAGATATTCAATTTTACCTCATGAAAACGAGTGGAGTGAAGATCTAATTTATCAACATGGATCAGAAATAAATATGCCGCTAATATCATTTCAGATTAAGAAAAACAATAATATTAAAAAAAATAACTCTTCAGAGAATAATAGCAATAAAATCAAGGCATTGGTTGATTTTCAGTCTTTTCTTGAAATATCAGAAAGTAATGTAATCTTGAGTACAATGAAACTAAGTGATGATAAAAAAGGAGTTATTCTAAGGGTGTACGAAATTGAAGGAAAAAAAACAATTACAAAAATAAAACTTGCAGCAAATATAAAAAATGTAAAATTAATAGACTTTATGGAGGATGAAATTCAAGAAATTAAAGAGATAGAAAATGACACGATAACCATTGAGATAAACCCTTTTAAAATAATAACCTTAAAAATATTTTTTTAAAGAATTATACAACCAAAACAATTTGGAAATTAACTCTATTAATTAATAAAAATATAGAAAAGAGTTTTAATAAGATAATATAATCTGTATAATGAATTACTTTAATCAATAGTAATTAAATTCTGCTGCTGCTCCTCTATCTAAAATAACAATTAAAAATATTTTAACAATTAAGATTAATCTTATTACCTAATAGTAAACTATAACCATCTGTTCTATACAGATATATAAAAAAATAAGAATTGATATTTTTATTAATTGAAAATGACCAATATAAAAGATGCTTTAAAAAAAAGAATTCTTGATTTATAATAAGATAGTTTTAGTGTGCTTCTATATTGGTTAATAAATGAAAGAATAATCTTCTTTATGAAAATTATAATAAATTAATTCAATTATAATTTATCATCATGGAAGATACTAATTAACCTGAATCAAAATGATCAAAGTAATAGAATCATGGTACGTGTAAGTATAATTAAAATCTAAATTTAGTATACAATTCAAGAAAATGATCCATCAGCTATTATTCTAGTAGTTTTACTATCTGGCTTTAGTATTAAGAATCTTTGTTGTTTATAATAGGCAATGGGTTTTTCTAAAGATAATATTATTTTAGAACCATCATTTAAAATTTTTACTGGCTTTATTTGTAGACCAACAGAAAGTAAATATGTTTGCGACTCCGTAATGTCACTGTTAAAATATTTATTCTTTGAAAAATCTGTTACTAATACTTCTGTCGTTGCTATTTTTATAGTTTCTCCAGAGCAAATGATATCACCTCTTTCTATTTCATGAGGTGTAATCCCCTTTACAGCTAGTCCCACACGAGCAGGACTAAAAGTCTCATTTACTGGATCATCATGCATTTGAATTGATTTTATCAAAATCTCTTTATTTGAAGGTAGAACCCTTAATTTATCATATATTTTAACTCTTCCTTGTTTAATTCCGCCAAGGATAACTGTTCCAACACCTTTAACATCAAAACTATGATCAATTG